>DASPMA010000318.1:0-14210 GCA_035627335.1 Binatia bacterium | reverse complement strand
GAAGAATTCGAGGCTCTTGAACTCGGTGCGCGCGGCGCTGAACAGTTCTTCGCAAAGCTTGATGTGTGAATCCATCGAGCCGCCGATGTCGAGCAGCAGCAATACTTTCACGGCGTTCCGGCGTTCGGGGCGGAGCACGATGTCGAGATAACCTTCCTTGGCGCTCTTATCGATGGTGGCGTCGAGATCGAGTTCTTCGGGCGCGCCGCTGCGCGCGAACTTGCGCAGGCGCCGGAGCGCGACCTTGATGTTGCGCACGCCGAGTTCGACGCTGTCGTCGAGGTTTTTGTACTCGCGCTTGTCCCAGACTTTCACGGCGCGGCGCTGGCCACCTTCGCCGCCGATGCGCACGCCTTCTGGGTTGTAGCCGCTATTGCCGTAGGGGCTCGTGCCGCCCGTGCCGATCCATTTATTGCCCCCTTGGTGGCGGCCTTTCTGTTCTTCGAGCCGCTGCTTTAGCGTCTCCATCAATTTGTCCCAGCCGCCGAGCGCTTCGATCTGCGCTTTCTCTTCGTCGGTGAGGAATTTTTCGGTGAGCGCGCGCAGCCATTCGGCGGGGATTTCGGCGTTGACGGCTTCGGCGGTGTTTTCCAGGCCCTTGAAGACGTGGCCGAAGACGCGGTCGAACTTGTCGAGGTGGCGCTCGTCTTTCACCAGCGCGGCGCGGGAGAGGTAGTAGAAGTCCTCGACGTCCGGACCGATCGCTTCTTTGTCGAGCGCTTCGATGAGGACGAGGTACTCCTTCAGCGTGACAGGCACGCGCGCGGCGCGGAGTTCGGTGAAGAAGCGCTGGAACACGGCGCCAGCTTAGCGTGCGCGGCTAGTCGAAGACTAGACCGGACCGCCGGCGCCTCGCCGGCATGGTTCGTGTAAGCTCAGCAAATGCCGGCGAGGGCGCCGGCCGTCCGCTCTAGTCTATTGCGCGGCGTCGACGCCTTCGTCGCGCAGTTTGCGCTTGGCCGGCCGCTTGCCCCTCAGCACTTGCTTTTGCGTCGGGGCTGCCTCTGCGGAAGCCGCGGCGCGTTTGCTCGAGTCCTTGCCATTCGCCTTGGCGGCGCGGCTTTGCTTTTTCGCGCCCTGGCGGCGTGGCTGTTTGGTCGGAAGCTCGCGTTCGGCCAGCGCGCCTTCGCTCATGCGGCCGGACGTGCGTTGCTTGGCTTGCTTGGCGTTGCGCTTGCCGACGCCCTTGTCGAGCATTTCGCCGGCGCGCGATCTCTCGTGCGCCTTCGCGCCTTGCGCTTTCGGCATGCGCTCGCTGACGCGGCGCGAACGTTCGCGCCCGGCGCCCGCGCCAGGGCCGGCATTGGAGCTTTGTTGCGAGGGCGTCGGCGCGTCCATGTCAACGTCGCCGAGATCGACGGGCTGCTTGGCGCGGCGCTCGGGTTTTCTGCTCTTCTTTACGCGGCGGCCCGGTTCGCGGGCGACGACTTGTGGCGACGGCATGGGCGTGCTCCTCGGGTTTGAGGAGTAACCGGCAGCGCGCGGCGCCGTTCCGATTTTACGGCGTCAGGCGCTGTCCGCTGAGCGCCAGCGATTGCAGGCGCGGCGTCGGGTCGACGACGGGGGCTGGGCGCTGATCGTGATAGCCCCACGAGAAGTTGCGCGTCGTTCCGGGCGCGTAGGTTTCGAAATGGAGCATGGACGTGTCGCTGACCGTGGCGATGCGCTGGCCGGCGCGGACGGCCGAGCCGATTTCCAGATCGTGCACGCGCATGGAGTTCTCGCTCACCTCGCCGTAATTGGCGACATAGCCGTCATGCGCGACGAGGAGGGCGTAGCTCATCTCGCCGGTGCGTGCGCGCAGAAACGGGTAAAAGCCGATCACCGTGCCGTCTTCGATCGCGATCACCGCATCGCCCGCGTTGGCGAAGAGGTCGATGCCGGCATGGCGGCGGCGCGGGTTGTCGAGCTGCGAGACGGGCCGCGGGGCTTCGAAGCAGCGCAGACGCACGCAGTCGGGCTGCGAGGAGATGGTGTTCCAATCGGCGCGTGCGGTAACGACTGGCCAATAGACTTGCGCGAGCGGCGCCGGCTGCGCTGCGGGCGCAGGTTGCGCTACGACGGCGCCTGGAACTTCGTTCTGTATTACGGGCTCTGCGTCGGCGCGCGCGCACGCCGCCAAGGCCAATAGGGCCAATCCCGCCCACCGCGCTTTCATCATGCGCGGGGTTTTACCCTGACTTGCGGGCGTCAATGTGGCGCAGGAACAGCCGGGGTTCCCTCACTGGCCGCTGCGCTGTTCCCGGCGCGCGAGGAAGGCGAGGCGCTCGAACAGCATGACGTCGGCTTCGTTCTTCAGCAGCGCGCCGGCGAGGGGCGGGATCAGCTTTGAGGGATCGCGCTGCTTCAGCGTTTCGGGATCGACGTCGTCGGTGAGCAGGAGCTTCAGCCAGTCGAGCAATTCGCTGGTGCTGGGCTTCTTCTTCAGGCCGGGCACCTTGCGCATGTCGTAGAAGATCTTCAGCGCTTCGTTGACGAGGCGGGTCTTCACGCCCGGATAGTGCGCTTCGATGATGGCGGTCATCGTCGCTTCGTCGGGGAAGCGGATGTAGTGGAAGAAGCAGCGTCGCAGGAAGGCGTCGGGCAATTCCTTCTCGTTGTTCGAGGTGATCATGACGATCGGGCGCTGCGCGGCTTTGATCGTGCGGTCGAGTTCGTAGACGTAGAATTCCATCCGATCGAGTTCTTGCAGCAGGTCGTTCGGGAATTCGATGTCGGCCTTGTCGATTTCGTCGATCAGCAGAATAGGGCGCTGCTGGCTTTCGAACGCTTCCCACAGTTTGCCGTGCTTGATGTAGTTCTCGATGTCGGTTGCGCGCGGATCGCCGAGCTGGCTGTCGCGCAGGCGCATGACCGCGTCGTATTCGTAGAGGCCCTGGATCGCCTTGGTGGTGGACTTGATGTGCCACTCGATCAGTGGCGCGCCGAGCGCCTTGGCCACCTCGATCGCCAGCATGGTCTTGCCGGTGCCCGGCTCGCCTTTGACAAGGAGCGGGCGCTCGAGCGTGATGGCGGCGTTGACGGCGACCTTCAGGTCTTCCGTGGCCACGTAGTCCTTGGTGCCTTCGAACCGCATTTCGTCTCCGTTTCGTTTGAGCAATAGAGGTTGCCGCTGCGGCGAGGCAAGCGCGGGCAAGGTCTCGTTAACCAAAAGGGCCGAGTCTCATCCTGATGGACTCCCAGAAGCGGGAGGAGGGCCCATGCCGCTCAAATTGTCGCTGCGTCCCGGCGAGAAGTTCGTCGTGAACGGGGCTGTCGTGCAGAACGGGGACCGGCGCGCGGCGCTGGTGCTGCAGAACAAGGCGTCCGTGCTGCGCGAGAAGGACATCATGCAGCCGGACGAGGCCGACACGCCGGCCAAGCGCATCTATTTCCCGATCATGCTGATGTATCTGGACGAGATGGGCCGGGACAAAGCTTATCAGGAGTTTGCCGCGCGCCTAGCCGAGTTCATGGGCGCTGTCCGGGATCCGGCCGTACTGGCCGAATGCATCGGCGTTTCCAAAGAAGTAATGGGGGGCGAATACTACCGGGCGCTGATGCGCTGCCGGAAACTCATCAGCTATGAGGCCGAGCGTTTGGGGTTGAGGGATGTCGATCAAGGCGTACCAGCGCGCAGCCACGCAGGCTGATACGCCGCGCGATCTGGAATACCGCGCCTTCGGCCAAGTCACGGCTGCTTTAGTGCGGGTTAAGGAAGACAAGCCCGCCCCTGCCGTGATCGCCGAGGCGCTCGACGCCAACCGCCGGCTTTGGAACGTGCTCGCGGCCGATTGTTCGGCGCCGCAAAACCAGCTGCCGCTGGCGCTGCGCGGTCAGATCATTTCCCTGGCGCTTTGGGTCGCGCGCTATTCCAGCGAAGTGCTGCGCGACGGCGCCGACATCGAGCCGCTGATCGACATCAACCGCACCATGATGGAAGGCCTGGCGGCGCGGTGAGCTAGGCAAAAGTTGCCGATGCAAGAATCATTTCGGCGCTGACCAGTTGTTAACCCTGGTTCCCTACAAATCGTGGCCAACGCGAAAGTCTCCCTTCGAAAAGGGCGGGGGCGCTGACGCGCTGCGGGCAAAATGCCCAACTGGCCAAAATGGCCGGTCAACTTAAGTCCAGAAGGACGGATACATGACCAGCGTCAACACCAATTACGGCGCGCTCGTTGCGCTCCAATCCCTCAACCAAACCACCCGCGAACTCGCTGAAGTCCAAAACCGCGTCAACACCGGCCTCAAGGTGTCGAGCGCGAAGGACAACGGCGCCGTTTTCGCTATTGCTGAAGGCCAGCGCGCGCGCGTCGCTTCGCTGGGCGCGGTGATGGACGGCATCGACCGCGCGACGTCGGTCATCGACGTCGGCCTGTCGGCCGGCGAAGCCATCGGCGACATCCTGAAACAGCTGAAGGAAAAGGCCGTCGCCGCCCAAGCGAACGACCTTTCTCAAGACCAGCGTGACGCTCTGCAAGCCGACTTCGACGCGCTGCGCGATCAGATCAACCAGATCGCCAACGCCGCGACGTTCAACGGCTCGAACCTCGTCAACGGCACCAACCTGACGGCCGGCAGCTCGGCGTTCTCCGTGCTGACCTCCGACATCAGCGGCACGGCCGGCGTTTACGAACTAGATGGCGTCGCCCTGCCGGCGCTCTCTTCGGCTTCGGAAGACCTCGCCACGGCCACGGGCCTCACGATCGGCGCGAACGACGTGTTGTCGTTCACGATCACCAGCGGCAACGAGACGACCACGTTCACCGTTGACGTCGACGCCACTGACACGATCCAGCAGTTCATCGACAGCGTTGGCTCGTCTTCGGGCGGCCGCGTGACCGCGACGTACGATGATACGACTGGCGTGATCAGCTATCATTCGAACGAAGCCTTTGACGTCACCTACGAAGACGGCGCTGGCGCGGGCGTTGATGACGACGGCTACTTCGATGGCGACCCCGCCGCGACCGGCTCGACGATGGCGGTCGTCGTTGCACCGGGTGCGGGCAGCAACTCGCTGACCGTCTCGGGCTTCGACTTCCGCCTCGGCACCGCCGGCCAAGCGCTGGCGAACCTGACGGGCGCGCTCGACATCTCGACGGCGGCTGGCGGCGCGACCGCTTCCAGCGCCATTGACGATGCGCTGACCAACCTCAACAAGGACCTCGCTTCGCTCGGCGCGCAATCGAAGGCGCTCGACGTGCAGAAGACCTTCTTGGGCAAGCTGTCGGACTCGATCGAAGCCGGTATCGGCAACCTCGTCGACGCGGACCTCGCCAAGGAATCGGCTCGCCTGCAGTCGCTGCAAGTCAAGCAGCAGCTGGGCGCGCAAGCCTTGTCGATCGCCAACTCGGCGCCGTCGATCGTGCTGTCCTTCTTCCGCTAATAGCGGGACGCGAAAAGGCGGGGAGCTTCGGCTCCCCGCCGATTTCGTTTGATCGATGGGTCCAGTCAGCTCCCCGAAGGCTGCGCCCGATCTAAATCAAGTGGCGCAACAGCCGGGCCCGGCAGAGCCGGGGATCGCCGCGGAAGCGGCGCAAAAGCGCATGGCGGCATACAAGGCGGCGCTCCGCGCGGAAGCGCAACCCGACAATGTGCATGTCCGTCTGGACGAAACCGCTCACCGCTTCGTCGCGACCTTGACCGATTCCACCACTGGGGAAATGCTGCGGCGCTATCCAAGCGAAGCGCAGCTCGCCTATGCGCGCGCCGTCATGGCTTATCTCCGCGCGCAAAGCGGCGGGTAAACGAGGCGTAAATTTTTTCATTTCGGATGCATGTGCGTTAACGTTTCGTTAACGCATTTACTGTTCCTTCACGCCTGCGGCGAAGCGCGCCGCGCGCTTTCGCCGAGCGCGCGATCCGAAGGAGCGGCTGAATATGGTTTCAAGCATCGTCCCCGGGGCGACGAGCGCGGGCGCGCTTGGCGTCGATCCGCGTTATGCGCGCACGCAGCACGCGACTGTTGAGACGCGTGAGACGCCGGCAAATGGTGATCGCGTCGAACTGAGTGCGGCATCGCTGGCTTCCGCGCGCGAAAGCGTCCGTGAGGGCGTTGCGCACCTGCAGGAAGCTCTAGCGCTCGGCCGCGAAGCCATGTCGATGCTTCTGAAGGCGCAGGGCGTAGCGCGGGGCGAGGGTTCGCAAGCCGATCTCGACGCGGCGCTGAAGGGATTTTCGGAGCGGCTCGACTCCGTGGTCCAGCGCGGATCGCGCCTGGCCATTGGCGAGGATGTCGCTGTCCATGCTGAACCCGGCGCGCCGCCCGTGGTGCTTGATGGCGTGGACCTGCGGCTGAAATCCGCGCCGGGACCCGATGACGTGATCACTGTGCGGGCGGACGCGCGTGCGGACGACGCCGCGCTTGCCGAAGAGGCGCAGCGTTCACTGGACCGGCTGCAAGAGGCGATGAGCACGCTGCTGGATTCGATGCGCGCCCTTGAGGCGCATCAGGGTTTCCTTGGGGCGGTTGAGAATGCCGCGGGCGTGCGGCGCGATCTCGACACGGACGGCGCGCGCTTGCTGGCGTTGCAGGTGCGACAGGGACTGGAAGCGGCGGGCGCGCCGGCGATCGCCAATGTCGAACCGCAAGCCGTGCTGACTTTATTCAGGGCTTAGAGCGGGCGCCAATTGCTGGCGCCGACGCTGCCGATGTTGCCGCCGAGGTCGACCAGCTCGCTGCCGTAGTCGTCTTCGTCGTCCCCGTCGCCATAGGCGCCGATCCAGAGCGGACGGGCCGCTTGGTACACTTTGAACGCGACGATGGCGATGAGGCCCAACAGGGACAGCAAGGTCACGCCGAGAGCCATCATGAGATCCCGGTTCATGGTGAGATCGCCACGCGCTGCGGTTAGCAGACGGCCATCGCGGGGCAGGCGCTTCGCAGCCGCGGCGGCGCGATCGCCGGCGGCCTGCGCGAGTAGCCGCAAGCGCGGCAGGTCGCGGGCGGAGCCGGCGTGCATCATCAAATCCGCTGCCGCCGAGATCGAGATTGCCTGCGCCATCGCTCCGATTTCGTGCAGCAAGACGCGCGCGCGATCCATGGCGTCGCGGTCCACCGCTGCCCGAAAAGCTGCAGAGACGTTGGCGTAATTGCCCGCAGCTTCGCCCTCGGCGGAAGCAAGCGCGGCGGTCCGGAATGCTTCGATCGGCACGGCGGCGTCGAGGATATCGGCGACGTCTCCCTGCAGCCCGACCGGATAGTCAGGCCGGCGACTCGCGACGAGCACGGCCGCTGCGCCTTGCATCAAGCGTCCATCCGGCTCGCCAGCGAGACCAAGGCCAATGCCGGTGAGGATGAACTGAAGCCTGTCTGTTTCCGGCTCCGTCAGCAGCGCGCGCGCCATCAACTCGAAGTCTTGCGCATCGCCGAGGTTCACCGGCTCGCGCACGCGGCGCTGGGGCGTGCCGCTGGCTGCGCGACGTGAAAGCAGGGGGACGATGGACTCGTAACGAGAACGCGTGCCCGGACTCAGCAGTTCGAGCGCGGCGACTTCGCGCTCGGCATCGTTTTCAGACCTATTGAGCAGGCTCGCCATCCGGTCGGGCAGCATGGAGCCGCCAGACAAGAGAAAACCCCGCGCCGCCTCGACATCGTCGCCCATCAACTCAAGTGCGACGAGATCGTCCCATTGGCGCAGGCGGTCGAAATCGAGCTGGATAAGGTCGCCGTTGAGACGCTCGACCCGAGCGCGGATCGGCCGCGCGCTGGCTTCGGAGTATTCGTAATCATAGAGATGATCGCGCGCGACGATAAGCAGCGCGATGGCGCCGGACACCGGCAGCAGGACTAGGCACAGGTTGAAAGCAAGCGCGATCGTCACCCCAAACAGGGTGCGCCGCCGAGTATGCGCCCGCACAGGACGCCAAGCATGAGACACGCGCGCGTGCTTCAACTACTCCCCCGGACCGCCAGCCGAGCACTAAAGAAACGGCAGAAATGCCACAGAGCAAGATGAATTACAGGAAAGGCGAATTCATCCCCGGATCAGGGTTTCTCTGCGGCGATAGCAGTGGGCGTCTAAGCACTGCGGTCAAGAACGGCGGCTCCTAAACCATTCGGCGCAACAAGTTCCCCCTTGGCGCCGTAGTTTGCATCGCCGCCGCGCTGACGCACGACCTCGTCCGCCATTGCATGCACCAGGCCTTCAGCCACAAGCTTGACGGCATTCAGCGCCGTTTCGTGGGCGGCGAGCATCTCGTGCATGGTGACGGTGCTTTGCCGCAGCTGAGCGAGGAGAGCAGGCGGCGCGCCTTCGATCAGCGCGCGGTCTTGCTTCACCCGCGCCAGTTCGAGACGGTAAGCGTTGGCGAGGCGCGTCTTCTCTTCCGCCTCTTGGCCGTCGAGCGGGGGCAGCCGCGCTTCGATGCGTTGGGTTTCGGCATCGATCAATGCGGTCAGCCGTTCCGAAATCAGTAGCAGCTGCTCAACCCGGTCCTTAGCGTCGTCAGCGAGCAGCGCCATTGGCGGCCTCCGGTTGAGCTTCTTGGAGGCGCATCAGTTCGCGCACGATGGAATCGGCGATGCCGACGCCGCCCGCTTGACTAAGCGCCTCCGCGTACCGTTCGATCAACATGGGCCGGAAGATTTCTTCTCCCATGCCGCCGCCGCCAAGGCCGTCCGTGTCGAGGCCCTCGAACATCGGCGCCATCATCTGCGCGAGAAAGATCGCCTCGAACTCTTCGGCAGCGCGGCGCAGTTCGGCTTGGCGCGGGTCATCGCGTCGTTCCGGCATCGCCGACATCGGCAACGGCGCACCGGGCAGGGACATCGCTTCGGCCATCACATCACTTCGATTTCGGCTTGGATCGCGCCGGCGGCTTTGAGCGCCTGAAGGATCGAGATCATGTCGCGCGGGGTCACGCCCAGGGCATTGAGGCCGTTCACGAGCTGGCGCAGCGGCACGCCGCCCGGCACCACGACAAGCCCGCCTTCCTCTTCCTCGACCTCCACGCCAGTCGAGGGCACGACGACCGTTTCGCCGCCGCGGTTGAACGGCGCGGGCTGGCTGACGAACGGATCTTCGCTGACGGAGATGGTGAGATTGCCCTGCGCAATCGCGACAGTGGAGACCTTCACATTTTCGCCCATCACGACGATGCCGGAGCTTTCGTCGATGACGATGCGCGCGGGCGTGTCGACTTCGACCTCAAGGTTTTCGATGCGTCCGACGAGAGCGACCATGTCGCCCGCATAAGAAGCGGGCCGGCGCAGGACTATGGAGCCCGGGTTCGCCGCGCGCGCGGCGTCGGCGCCGATCGTGGTGTTGATAGTGTCGGCGATGCGCCGCGCGGTGGTGAAGTCCGGATTGCGCAGCGCCAGGCGCAGTTCCTGCTGAGCGGCAATGTCGAAATGAATTTCGCGCTCCACCAGTGCGCCAGACGCGATGCGGCCAGCTGTCGGCACACCACGTGTGACGGAGGTGCCGGATTGGCCCGACGCCGCGAAGCCGCCTATGGCGAGCGGACCTTGCGCGACGGCATATACCTGCTGGTCCGCGCCCATCAGCGGCGTCACCAGGAGCTGGCCGCCGGCAAGGCTGCGCGCATCGCCGAGCGCCGATACAGTCACATCGATGCGCGAACCCTGCGTGGCGAAGGGCGGCAAGTTGGCGGTGACCATGACGGCGGCGACGTTGCGGGTGTTGAGGTTGCCTTCAGCCGCATTGACGCCAAGCCGTTCAAGCATAGCCGCCAGACTCTGACGCGTGAACGGCGAATTGCGCAAAGAGTCGCCGGTGCCGGCGAGACCGACGACGAGCCCGTAGCCTACGAGCTGATTCTCGCGGACGCCTTCGAAGTCGGCGATATCCTTGATGCGGGGTCCCGCCCACGCGCTGGGCGCCGCGACTGGCGCCGCCATGGCTGCGACCGAAGCAACCGCCAAAAGGCCCATGCGCGCCGCGCGTGAAGCTAAACCCATGCGTCCGGCTTGGGCAGGTTCGGTTAACGCAAGGTTCAAAGAACGAAACGTTAAGACCAGGACAACAGCATGCCTGATGGAGAGTCGTGTCCATGAAGATCGAGAGCGGCCGCGGGGTCGCTTCTTCGACCAGCGCAAGGAAGGCGGGGTCTGCCCCGCCTGCGCCCGGTTTTGCGCCCGCGGTGGACGCGCCGGCACGCGTGAGCGCCGCTTCCGCGGTGAGTTCCGTCACTCCCCTCGACGCGATTGTGGCGTTGCAAGCTGAAAATCCGGGCCCGCAGCGGCGCGCCCGCCAAGCGCGGCGGGGACGGGATGTCCTCGATGCACTCGAACGTCTCGAACGCGGCCTGCTGGTGGGGCGCGCTCCGGCGGCTTTGAGGGCGGAGCTGGAGCACCTCCAGAACGCTGCTCAGCCCACCGGGGACGAGGGGTTGGATGAGATCCTAAGAGAGATCGACACTCGCCTCGTTGTCGAACTCGCCAAGCTGGATCGACTGCTCGGGAGAGCCTGATGTTGCAGCGCAACCTGCGGAAACTGCGTGGACTTTTGCAGAAGCCTCGCGCAATGGACGAGCCCAAGGCTGACCGCTATAAGGCGCCGGCTCGCGAGGGCGGGAGTGACGACCACATGGCTTCTGCGGTGAAGGAATATCGCCCGAGGGACGATGAGCCGTTCATGAATGAACGGCAGAAGGAATACTTCCGGCAGAAGCTCTTGGCCTGGAAGCAAGAGATCCTCGACGAGAGCCGCAACACCATTGCTTCGCTGCAGCAGGACACGGTCGCCGAGCCGGATCTCGCCGACCGCGCCACCAGCGAAACGGACCGCGGCCTCGAACTGCGCACCCGCGATCGCCAACGCAAGCTGATCTCCAAGATCGACGACGCGCTGCGCCGCATCGAGGACGGCAGCTACGGTTATTGCGAGGAAACCGGCGAACCGATCTCGCTCGCGCGCCTCGAAGCGCGCCCGATTGCGACTCTCTCGCTCGAAGCGCAGGAGCGCCACGAGCGGCGCGAGCGCGTACACCGGGACGACTAGGGCGTTTTTGATGGGCGCGCTCTATCACGACGCGGCGCTCTCCTGGCTGCACTTCGTGCTGGCCTTCATTCTCGTCGGATCGATCGTCGCCGAAGCCTTCTTGCTGCGGTTGCCGGTGGACGGGCGTGTCGCGCGGCTGCTGCTGCGCGCCGATCTGTTCTACGGCGTCTCCGCGGTTCTGCTCATTCTTGTCGGCATTTCCCGCGTGATCTGGGGCGCGAAGGGATGGCCGTACTACCAGGACCAGCCGTTCTTCTGGGCCAAGATGGTCACGTTCGGCGTGATCGCGCTTCTCTCCATTGCGCCCACGCGGACCTTCATTGGCTGGGTCAAGCAGGCTGGAGCTGACGCAGCCTTCGCCGTGGCCGACGTCGAGGCCAAACGCGTGCGCCGGATCGTGATGATCGAAGTGCACCTGGTGGCGCTGCTGGTGCTATTCGCCGCCTTGATGGCGCGCGGGATCGGCTAGCGCATCGCTAGCTCCACAAACGGTCCTGCTGGGCTAAGGTCCTCGGAAACAAGAGCGGGAGGACGGGTCATGGCGGCTTCACTCAACCCGGAAGAGTTCGATGCGATGCCGACGCTGGGCGACGTGCCGCGTCATCACAGCAAGACGCGCGGCGCTCAGGTCGCGCTTAGCTTCGAGGGCAGGCTGACGACCTACGCCGAGCTGGATCGGCACACGAACCAGGTCGCCAATGCGTTAATAGCCGCGGGCGTGAAGAAGGGCGAGGCGATCGCTTATCTCGGCAAGAACAGCGACCACTATTTCGAATTGGTGTTGGGCGCGACGAAGGCCGGCGCGATCATGGCGCCGATCGGTTGGCGGCTCGCGCCGGGCGAGGTCGCATACATCGTCGACGACACGCAGGCGAAGGTATTGTTCGTCGGGCCAGAGTTGATCGATTGCGCGAACGCGGCGCTCGCCGAGGCGAAAACGAAACCGCAATTAATAGCGATGGAGCATGGCGCGTCGGGCTGGCCGGCGTTCGAAGCGTGGCGCGATGCGCAGGCCGTGAGCGACCCGCGCGTGGCCGTTGCGCCGGAAGACACCGGCTTATTGCTCTATACGTCGGGGACGACTGGCAGGCCCAAAGGGGTCATGCTGACCAGCGCGAATTTGATGCGCTCGCGCCGCAAGCTTTCTGAATCGCAAATGGGCTGGAACGAATGGAAGGAAGGCGAGACCAATCTGGTTGCCATGCCGGCGGCGCATATTGGCGGCACCGGATGGGGATTGGTGGGGCTGATCAATGGCGTGAAGAACGTTGTCGCGCGAGAGTTCAACCCGATCGAAGTGCTCGAGTTCATCGAGCGCGAGCGCATCGCCAAGATGTTCATGGTGCCGGCGGCGCTGCAATTCGTGGTGCGCATGCCGCGGGCGCGCGAGATCGATTATTCGAGCCTTACGCACATTCTCTATGGCGCGTCCCCCATGCCGGTGGCCCTGCTGCAGGAATGCATGGACGTGTTCGGCTGCGAGTTCTGTCAGCAATATGGGATGACCGAAACAACGGGCACGATCGTCTATCTGCCGCCGCAGGATCACGACCCGAAGGGCAATGCGCGCATGCGTTCGGCGGGCTTGCCGCTGCCTGGCGTGGAAATCCGCGTTGTGGATGCAAACGGCGACATGCTCGGGCCAAATCAGGTCGGCGAAATCTGCACGCGCTCGCTGGCGAACATGAAAGGCTACTGGAACAAGCCGGATGCAACGCAATCGACGATGGACGGCGACGGCTGGCTGCGCACCGGCGATGCCGGCTATCTTGACGAAGACGGCTATCTCTTCATCCAAGACCGCATCAAGGACATGATCATCACGGGCGCGGAGAACGTTTATCCCGCCGAAGTGGAGAACGCGATCCACGGCCATCCCCACGTCGCCGACGTGGCCGTGATCGGCGTGCCGGACGAGACGTGGGGAGAAGCGGTGAAAGCGATCGTCGTGCCGAGGCCGGATGTTAAGCCTGACGCCGCCAGCATCATCGCCTATGCGCGCGATCGCATCGCGCATTACAAGGCGCCGCGCAGCGTCGATTTTCTCGACCGGCCACTGCCGCGCAATGCCTCAGGCAAGATCCTGCGCCGCGAACTGCGGGAGCCGTATTGGGCCGGCAGGGAGCGCCGTGTGAATTGAGCGACAGCTCAAGCTTCAGCGTTCGATCTGCGTGCTCGGCTGGCTGTTCGGATGGATCGCTTGAAGGCGCGCTCGGTCGGCGCAGCGGTAATCGCGCACGCCTCGAACAACGTCACCAGTTTGGCTGAGCCGCCTTAGTTCTTCTGTTGCGCCTGCCGGTAAGCTCTCTCCCATTCGCCGTTGAGCCCGTTGGCCCACATCGCACGGGCGTACTCAGCGGCTTTCTTGTGCCCGTTCTTTTCCATATGCCCGAGCATGGTCTGGATAAGGTCGGTCATTTGTTCGGCCCGCAGCGTACCGGTGACGACCAGGAACGCTGCCAGCATCTCGATCGCATAGGAATGCGCGCGCAATACATCTTCCGGCACATAGTTCTTCGACATGGTTGCTCCTCGAGCTTGCGTTGCGCCTGCGAGCCACAAAGCGGCGCTCGCGGCAAGCCCAATCATCCGCTTGCTGGTTGCTTAGCGGAGCCTGGTGCAGGAAGCCTGCGCCGAGGCTCCCGCCTCAGGCAGCCTTTCGCGGTTCGCAATGGCGTGCGCAGAGCGACCGTTAATGGTCACCAAGGCGAGATCGCGTCGCCGATACGTTGGCCCCAGTTCGGGCGTTGAACGGCGCTTATTGAGCCGCGTCCGCCGTAAGAGATGCGCGCTTCTGCGATTTGTGTGTGATTGATCGTGTTGCGCGCGGTAACGTCCTCGGGCCGGATCACGCCGCTCACCGTGAGTTCGCGCAATTCGCCGTTGATGCGGACTTCCTGGCGGCCGGCGAGGACGAGGTTGCCGTTGGGCAGGCGATCGACGATCACCGCAGCGATTGTCAGCTCAATCTTTTCTTCGCGATTGATGGCGCCCTCGCCGCGATGTTCGGACTCGGCATCGGCCGTCACCATGTTAGCCGGATTGATGCCGAGTGCGTCGCCGATGGCGTCTTCGAGGCCGAAGAAGTTGCTGAGGCCGGCTGACGTCGAGGCTTCGCGCGTGCGATCGGACGAGTTCGACAATTCGGCCTTGTCGTCAATCTCGATATTCACAGTAATGATGTCGCCGATGCGCTGAGCGCGCTGGTCGTTGAAAAAGCTGCGCGAACCAGTGCGCCACAGCGAATTCGGCTGGCCTGTTTCG
>DASPMA010000317.1:0-3219 GCA_035627335.1 Binatia bacterium | reverse complement strand
ATGGCGTCAGCCTGTCTGCCACAGCTCTTCCAGGCCGTAGAGATCGATGGCGTGTCCTATTGGGATGGAGGCTTTGTCGGCAATCCCGCTCTCTATCCGTTGTTCCAGGTCGAAACGACCCGCGACATCGTCATCGTTCAGATCAATCCGATCGAACGCAAAGGCACGCCGCGCACGGCGCCCGATATTCTGGCCCGCGTGAATGAGATCACGTTCAATGCGAGCCTGATGAACGAACTGCGCGCGATCGAGTTCGTCGGCAGACTGATCGATCAGGACCGCCTGCCGGAGGGCCGCTATCGCAAGATGCTCGTGCACAATGTGAGCGAGACCCAGCCGCTGGCGCCGCTCGGCATAGGCGTAGACCTGAATACCGATCTCGGTTTCTTCGAGCAGCTCTTTGCGGTGGGACGCGGCGCGGCGGATCGCTGGCTGGCCGGCCACTACGACGCGCTCGGCGAACGTTCGACCGTCGACCTTGCCGCGATGTTTCGTGCAATCCCTACGCCTGACGATTCGAAGCCTCTGCGCTAACGCTTCGTTCACCGCCTCGGGCGGATTTTCGGCCGATGCGCAGCGCCGTAATCGCCCTGCTTTTGCTGGCCGCCTCAGCCGCCCCGGCCGTCGCCGCGGGCAGCGGCGGCGCGGCATCGTCCGAGCAGGCCCCCGCGAGCCGCCAGGAGCGTCTAACGAGCGCTGAGTCCTTCATTCCGATGCCGACGCTTTCGGCCGGCGTTCTGCAACGCAACGCTTCGCTCGGGACCATCGTCGTCGACATGGGCCTGGATATTCCCGATGAGACGCTACGCCGGCGCGCTCAGCTAAATGCGCCCCGTATCCGCGATGCGCTCCGCTCCGCGCTCGCAACATATTCTTCCACCTATTACCGAGACCGCACGTCGCCCAATCCCGCGGCGCTCACGCGTTTGCTTCAGCAATCGGTTGACCGCGTTCTCGGCGCTCAGGGCGCGCGCGTGCTTCTCGTGAACATCATCTATCAGCGCCGTCAGGGCTGAAGCGTGCCGCCCCGGCAGGCAATCGGCATGAAGATGGCGACGGGGCTCCAGCGCACCGGCTGACGATAGATTTCCGGCGGCTGCTCGCGATGCACTACTGTGTCATTGTCGCCCATGATCTGCCGCTCGATGATCGCAAACGTTCCTTCGTTGCATTTGAAGCGGTAGAGCATCCGCGTACGCGTGTAGCGGATGTTCATCTCGCTTGTTTCCGTTTCGGCCTGGAAGAGCTGCGGCGCGCCGTGCGTTGTTTGGGTCCAGATATTGGCGACCGTTCCGTCGACGCTGCGCGTGATGGTCTGTCGGTTGTAGTGGACGCTCCCATAAGGGCAGCGGTCCTTCGCGACTTCCCCGACAACGGGGCAATCCCGCTGTCGCGCCACTTCGATCCAGTCCGGGCTCATGCGCGACATCGGCAGCACGACGCGCACTTGCGCTGAGGGATCAGCGGGCAAAGGCGCCGCCGGAGCGGCTGGTTCTGGCTCGCCACAAGCGCCGAGGGCGAGAACGCAGGCAGCCGCAAGGAAATGCTTGAAGTCGATCATGTCGTTGATGTTGGCCGAACTTGTCGTGCAGGCAAGTCACATGGCTGAGATGCCGCCGTCGACCTTGATTTCGGCGCCAGTCATGAAACGGCTTTCGTCCGACAGGAGATAAATCGCCGCCATCGCGATCTCTTCTGGCTTGCCGATGCGGCCGAGCGGGACTTGGCGTGCAAGCTTTGCTTCGCCTTCCTCTTTTCCGAACCGGTCGCGGATGGGGTCGAGGATCGGGGTATCAATGAAGGTCGGGTGGATCGAGTTCGAGCGCACATCGAGTCCCTTCTTGGCGCAATGCAGCGCGATGCTCTTCGACAAGAGCCAGACCGCCGCTTTGGAGGCGTTGTAGGCGGGGTTGTTGTGGCTGGCGATCAGCCCTGCGATCGAAGAGATGTTGACGATTGAGCCCGGCTGGTTTTGCGCCAGATACCTGATCGCGTGTTTGGCGCCCAGAAACACCGAATCGACGTTGACGCTCATCACGCGCCGGAATTCAGAAAGCTCCATCTCTTCGATAGGCCGGCCGCCGCCGATGCCTGCATTGTTCACCAGCCCCGAAATGCCGCCCATGGCTTTGTTGGCGGCTTCGAGCGCTTCGATCCATTGACCTTCATCGATCACGTCGAGCTCGTAAGCGAACGCCGCTCCCGCGCCATGCGCCGCATTAAGTTCGCCCGCAAGCTTCTCGGCGCCGACGAAATTGATGTCGGCGAGCGCCACCTTGGCGCCTTCCGCGGCGAGAGCGCGCGCCATCGCCGCGCCCAGGCCTTGCGCTGCGCCGGTGATGAAAACCTTCTTGCCTGCAACGCGTCCCGACATTGCGCGCCTCCGTACTGTCGCGCGACTGTGTGGCGCGGCGCGGCAAAGTGCAAGCTTGGCCCGGCCCCGCGCGCGGACTAGGTGCTCGATCAGGAGGCCGCCATGGAATGGGACGCGCTGCTGCTGTCGCGTTTGCAGTTCGCCTTCACCATCGGCTTCCACATCATCTTCCCGGCCTTCACGATCGGGTTGGCGTCCTTTCTCGCGGTGCTTGAAGGGCTTTGGCTCTTCACGAAGAAGCCGCTGTTCAAGAATCTCTACCTGTTCTGGGTGAAGATCTTCGCGATCTCGTTCGGCATGGGCGTCGTGTCGGGCGTCGTGATGAGCTACCAGTTCGGCACGAACTGGAGCGTCTTCTCCGCCCATGTCGGCAGCGTGATCGGGCCCTTGCTCGGTTACGAGGTGCTGACAGCGTTCTTCCTCGAAGCTTCCTTCCTCGGCATCATGCTGTTCGGCTGGAAGCGGGTAGGGCCGGGGCTACACTTTGCCTCAACCTGCATTGTCGCAATCGGCACGCTGATCTCCGCGTTCTGGATCATCGCCGCCAATTCCTGGATGCAGACGCCGCAGGGCTACGCGTTCGCCGAAGACGGCACGATGATCGCCACCTCCTTCGTCGAGGTGATCTTCAATCCCTCAATGCCTTCGCGCTTCCTGCACATGGTGATCGCCGCCTACTTGACCACAGCGATGGTCGTCGCGGGGGCTTCCGCGTTCGCGCTGCTGCGTGGCCGCGCGCTGACCGAAAGCCGCACGGCTTTGCGTATGGCCGTGCTGATGATGGCCATCGTGGCCCCGCTGCAGATCGTGGTTGGTCACGAGAGCGGCATGGTGGCGATCGAGCA
>DASPMA010000316.1:0-2912 GCA_035627335.1 Binatia bacterium | reverse complement strand
TGATGCTGTCGCCCGTGTGCACGCCCATCGGATCGATGTTCTCGATCGAGCAGATGATGATGCAGTTGTCCGCCTTGTCGCGGACGACCTCCATCTCATATTCTTTCCAGCCGATTATGCTCTCTTCGACCAGCACTTCGGTGATCGGCGATGCGGCGAGCCCGCGCTCGATGATCTCCTTGAACTCTTCGAGATTGTAGGCAACGCCGCCGCCCAAGCCCCCCAGCGTGAGCGAGGGGCGGATGATGGACGGCAGCTGCACGTAATCCAGCGCCGCCAACGCTTCGTCCATCGTGTTGCACAAGCGCGAGCGCGGGCTTTCCAAGCCGATCTTGTCCATTGCGTCGCGGAATTTCTGCCGGTGCTCGGCCTTCTCGATCACGTCCGCCTTAGCGCCGATCATCTCGACGCCGTGCTTCTTCAGCACCCCGGTGCGATCCAAAGTCAGCGCGCAATTCAACGCCGTCTGCCCACCCATCGTCGGCAACAGCGCGTCCGGTTTTTCGACCTCGATGATCTTCTCGACCATCTCCGGCGTGATCGGCTCGACGTAAGTCGCGTCCGCCAGACCCGGATCGGTCATGATCGTCGCCGGGTTCGAGTTCACGAGGATGACGCGATAGCCCTCGACCTTCAGAGCCTTTACCGCCTGCACGCCGGAATAATCGAACTCGCACGCCTGGCCGATAATGATCGGGCCGGCCCCGATAATCAGGATCGACTTGATATCGGTACGTTTCGGCATGCGGCTCCGGCCCGCGTTCAGCGGCTAGAATCGATCCATTCAGCGGATCGCGCCTGCATATAAGTGCGGGCCTGGTGGCGCAAGTGGCGGCGCCATGGGCTGACCTCAGCTCGCGGCGAGGACCGGTGTTCGCGCGCCGCGCTGCATCAGGAACACGATCGCGACGCCAAGCGCCAGCGCGAGGTAGCCGCCAATGCCGAGCAGGCCATTCCAGGGAAAATCGGCGCGCGAGAGCCAAAGGACACTTAGGCCAGCAACCGCGTTGAGCGTACCGTGCAAAATGCCGGCCGCCCACACGGAGGCGCCGCGGTCACGCACCAGAGTCAGTATCGGCGCGAGCAGCGTGCAGAACACCACGAAGATGCCAACGCCGAGCACGCGGTTATCGGGATAATTATGACCGAATAGATAGATCGCCGGCGCGTGCCAAATCCCCCAGATGACGCCCGTCGCTAGCGAAGCGCGCCAGAACCCCGAAGGGCGCCACAAGTCATGCAAATAGCCGCGCCAACCGAGTTCTTCAGTGAACGTCAATAAAACAGCGTTGATGGCCGCGCCGAGCACCAGCGCCTGAAACAAGACCAGCGGAACGATGGGCAGATTCTGAGGAATCTGGCTCACATCCTGACCCGCCTGCTGCGCCGCGAGCATGAGGTTCGCCTCGAGGTCTGCAAGGGTGCGGTCGGATAAGAGCAGTGTGACGCCCACAGACGCAGCGCAAAGCGCAATCGGGATGACGTAGGCGAAAAGCCACCACCAGTTTGGCTTGAACCGGAGGCCAAGCGCTTCGACTCGCCGGCCTTTCTCGAACGCCATCGCGCAAATCACCGCAGCAATCGAGGGGCCGGTCATCATGCCGACCAACGACGCGAAAGCACCCAGGGGGGTGCTTGCCGCGCCAAGCGCCCAACCGCCGATCGCAACGCTCCAGCTGACCGCGAACGTGAGCGCCAGAAAGATGATGGACTTGCTCGTTACTGACATCAGCTTTTCCCCTCGGTTTCGTTGTCGTTCTCTTCCTTCTTCTCGACCTTGACGCCCCGCGCTTTCAGCGCTTCGCGCAGCAGGCACTCGATCTCCGCGTTTACGCTACGCAGGTCTATGCCGGCGAGGCGCGCGACCGCATCGTAAAGCGCGGGATCGAGCCGCAGCGCGAAGGCTTTGCGTTCGGAAGCCACAACAGCGCGCTACTGGTAGAGCGAGCCTGCGTTAACGACCGGTTGGGCGTCCCGGTCGCCGCACAGCACGACCAGAAGGTTCGACACCATTGCCGCGCGGCGTTCGTCGTCAAGCTTGACGATCTCGCGCTCGCTCAGCTGCTCCAGCGCATGCTCAACCATCTCGACGGCGCCCTGCACGATGTAGCGGCGCGCGGCGAGCACGGCTTCGGCTTGCTGGCGGCGCAGCATGGCGCTGGCGATTTCCGGCGCGTAGGCGAGGTGGCTCAGCTTGGTTTCGTCGATGACGACGCCGGCGACCGACACGCGCTCCTGTAGCTTTTCCTTCAATAGAGCGGAAACCTGCTCCGCGTCGCCCCGCAGCGTGGGCTCTTCATGCTCGGCGTGATCGTAAGCGAAATGCGAGGCGATCTCTCGCACGGCCGTTTCAATCTGGATGTCGACAAAGGTCTGATAGGCGTCGACATCGAAGAGGGCGCGCGCGGTGTCGGTGACGCGCCAAACCACGACCGCGGCGATTTCGATCGGATTGCCGCGCCGGTCGTTCACCTTGAGCTTTTCGCCAGTGACGTTGCGCACGCGCAGCGAGATCTTCTTGCGCCCGTACCAGGGGATCACCCAGCGAAGGCCCGGCGTGCGGTCCGTGCCTTTGTAGTTACCGAAAAGTGTAATCGCCGCGCCCTCATTTGGCTGCAGGGTGTAGAAGCCGACGGACGCGAAAATCGCGACCACCAGCAACGCAAGATAAAGCACGATACGAAGGCCCGGATCGCCGCCGGCTTCGGCGGTCGCGATCGCGTCGATGAGGCCCCAGATGAGCGCGATGTAGGCTGCCAGCAGGATCACCAGGATCAGGCCGCCGTTGGACGTCTGCGCTTTGCGTTCTTCGGTGTGATTAAGGGCCGGACCGGCCATGGACATACCCTCCTATGCCATCAAAGTGATATCACTCTAATAGCATACGGAACCCTGTCAAGCGGGGCATGGTA
>DASPMA010000315.1:0-4376 GCA_035627335.1 Binatia bacterium | reverse complement strand
GCGCAGATGCTCGTCGCGCGTGTCGTTGCTGGAATCGACGCTGGCCACCTGGATGGTCGCGCGCACCGAGGACGCCGCAGGGTTCGCCTCATCGAGCACGATCTCGCCCGACACATCCTCGAAGCGTCCCAGAACGTTGTTGAAGCCGAAGCGCTCGATCGTGAACGCGACCTGGGTGTGCGCCGGGTCCAGCGCATACCTCACCGGTTCGGCGCGCTGCTTGCGGCCAGCGCCGCGCACGCCGAACCGGTGAGGTATGCGCGGCGCTGGCCGCAAGCAGCGCGCCGGCGAAAAGCAATGCTCGCATGAAGTCCCCTTTGTTTTCAGCGCGCCGAAGCTTGCAACGCGCGCCGGCCGCGACTTTACCGCACACGGCCGCCTTGACCAGCCGTTTGCGACATTAAGCACTTTTGCGCGGCGTCGCGAAGCGACGCGCGCTTGATCTCGCGGCAAAGCACCGTAAACCTCATGCCGCATGAACGCAGCGCTTGAAGCGGAAGGGCTGGTCAAGCGCTACGGGGCGCGCACCGCCGTTCACGATCTCAGTTTTTCCGTCCCGCGGGGAGCGATCTATGGGGTGCTCGGCCCAAACGGCGCCGGCAAGTCAACGACGCTGCGCATGCTGGTCGGCGTGCTGCGGCCGACGGCCGGCGACATTACGCTCCTTGGCGAGCCAGTGACGCGCACGGCCTTGCAGCGCGTGGGGTATTTGCCGGAAGAGCGCGGGCTCTATCGCGCCATGAGTGCGCGCGCCGCGATCGCCTATCTAGCTCGCCTGAAGGGCGTCCGCTCCGGCAAAGCGTTCAAGCGCGCCGACCAGTTGCTGACCGATCACGGCCTCGGCAAGGTGAAGCGAAAGAAGATCAAGACGCTGTCCAAGGGCATGGCGCAGAAGGTCCAAGTGTTGGCCGCCATTGCGCACGAGCCCGACCTCATCATCTTCGACGAACCCTTTTCCGGCCTCGACCCGGTGAACCAGCGAGTCCTCGAAGAGACGATCCGCGCGCAAGCGGCGGCAGGCCGCACCATTTTGTTCTCCACGCACGTGATGGAGCACGCCGAGCGCCTGTGCGATCGCATCCTACTGATCGCGCAAGGGCGTCGCGCGTTCGAAGGCACGGTGCGCGAAGCGCTTGCACTAGCACCGAGCTTGGCGGTGCTCGAAACAGATGGCGCCTACGACATCGCGCCGGTGCTTTCGCCGCGCGGCTTTCAATGGACCGAAGAGCAGGGCGAGCACGGCAACCGCCGTTGGCGCGTGCGCCTCGAAAACGGCCATGGCGCACGCCAACTCCTGCAAACCTGTGTCGAAGCCGGCGCGCCGCTCACCCTATTCGAACCCGCCCGCGCCAGCTTGCACGAGGCGTTTGTTGCGCTGGTCGGCGAGAACGCGGCGAGGGCGGCGGAATGAGCGCGATCTTCCTCGTCGCCCGGCGCGATTATCTCGCATACATCGCCTCCTGGGGCTTTTGGCTCTCGCTGCTGCTCGCCCCTCTCGTCATAGGCATCCTGATGTTCGCGCCGCTCATGCTGGCGCGGGCCGAACCCCCACGCGTACTTGCTGTCATCGCCGAACAGCAGCAAGACGCCGCAATAGTCACTGATGCCTTTCGCGACATGGCGCGCCGTGACGCTCGCCGTGAGATCCGCGCTTATCTCGACGCCGCCGCACCCGCGATCGCAGCCGAAGTGATGACGGCCTTCGACGCCGCACCCGACCGTGCCGCCGCGATCGCCGCCGCACGCGCTGTTGTAGCTAATCGCGCGCCGCAGGCCTTGCGCGCGTATCCGTCGCCGTCGCCGCGCTACATCCTCGCCGATCCGCCGGCGCCGGACATGCAAGGCATACGTGCGTACCTCGACGGCTCACGCACGCTTGCGGACGGCCGCTCCCTCTACGGCGCGCTCAACATTCGCCGCGAGAACGGCGATCCGGTGATCGAGTACTGGAGCATTAATCTCAGTCACGAAGAGCCGTCCGACATCGCCGGCTCCGCGTTGCGTCTGGCGATGCAGCGCGAAGCACTCGCGGCACGCGGGCTAGACCCGAGCGAAGCCGATCGCCTGAACGCATTCGAGCCGCGCGTTGCGCAATTCGATCCTCGCCCCACCGCAAGCGGTGAACAGGTCACGCTACGCGACCGGGCGCCCTTCTACGCTGCCATCGCGCTCGCCTTCGTGCTCTGGAGCGTCGTTTTCTCAGTCGCCAACATGTTGCTGACTGGCGTGATCGAGGAAAAGTCCAACAAGATTCTCGACACCATCCTCACCAGCGTCACGCCTATGGAAATGCTGATCGGCAAGCTGCTCGGCGTCGCCGCGGTCAGCGCCACGCTTTTCCTCTTCTGGGGTGCGCTCGGGGGAGGGCTGCTGAGCTTAGCCGCCGAGCGGGCCTCGATGTCCGTGTTCGGCCAGATCGCCGCGGCGTTCCTCGACACGCGTCTGCTCGTCGCGTTCGGCGTCGGTTTCCTCGCCGGCTATCTGATGTACGGCGCCATCTTCTTGGCTATGGGATCTCTTTGCGAGTCGATCCAGGAGGCGCAAACGCTGCTCGGCCCCGTCGCGCTCGTGCTTGCAATTCCCATGATGCTGGTCACGCCCGCGCTCGACAATCCCAACGCGCCGATCATCGAAGCGGCAAGCTGGGTGCCGCTGTTCACGCCGTTCCTCTTGCTCATTCGCGCGCCGGCCGGTTTGGACTGGATCGAGATTGCCGGCCAAGGCGCGCTTATGCTGGTGGCGGTTGTCGTCGTGCTCTTCCTCGCCTCGCGCCTGTTCAAAGCCGGCGTTGTCAATCAGGTGAGCGTGTCGACCCTGTTTGGCAAGAAGGCGAAGGGCTGATTACTCGGCGGCCAGCGCCGCCGGCGCGCGTCGCGGACCGCGGATCAGGCGGCCGGGATGGGCTCCGAGGTACGCGCCATCCCGGAACGTCACTTCACCGGACTTGATCGTGCACGCGTAACCGTCCGCCTTCTGCAGCAGGCGTTTGCCGCCTGCCGGCAAATCGAACGCCAGCCACGGTTTGCCGAGCTTTACTTTGTCCAAATCTATTACGTTGATGTCGGCCAGATAGCCCGGGGCGATGACGCCGCGATCGTGGAGGCCATACAGCACAGCGGTGTCGCGGCACTGGCGCTTTACGGCGTTCTCCAGCGTAATGCGCTTGCCGGCGCGGTCACGCACCCAGTGCTGCAGCATGAAGGTGGGCGAGGCCGCGTCGCAGATCGTGCCGCAATGCGCGCCGCCGTCCGACAGCGAGTTAACGGTGTCGTCCGTCTCCTGCAGCGCTTCGAGGAAGTTCAGATTGCCGTCCGCATAATTGAGGATCGGAAAGTAGATGAACCCGCGTCCCTCGTCACGCATCAGCAAGTCGTACGCGTGTTCCTCCGGCTTCACGCCCGCCGCTTTCGCCCGCGCGGCGATGGTCTCATCCGCCTTCGGCTCATAATTGAAGTCCGGTCCCATCTCGTATTGCAGCGTCCAGCCGCCAGCGACGATCATGATGAGGCCGATCAGATCGCTTTGCGGAAACAGGTTCTCTTCCGCCAGCATGCGCGCACGGAACGCCGGGTCCTTCAGATGCGCGAGCTTCTCGGCCCAAGGCTTGTCCATGATTTCCAGCCACGCGGGGCGGAAGCGAAACGGATGCACCGTGCCTTGCCAGGCCATGACGATGCCGTTTCCGCGCAGCGCAATCTGCGCGACGATGTTGGCGCCTTTCGCGTTCTCGCGGCGCATTTCGCTGATCTGCTCCTCGAGCGGCAGCTCCTTGGCGATCGACTGCAGCGCCGCGAACGTCACCGGCAGCTTGGTCTCGCGCGACAGCTCGCCCATCCACTCGAACTCGTTCCAGTCGCGGTTCAGGTCCGACGCCATCTCGAACACGCCGTGCCCCACGCGTCCCATCGCGCGACCGATGCCGATCAGCTCTTCCTTGGTCGCCGTCGTGCCCGGCACCAGCTCGCCCTCGACGGATCGGTGTAAAATCGTGCGCGACGTCGAAAAGCCCAGCGCGCCCGCGCGCAATCCATCCTCCACGATGCGCGACATGCGCGCGATCTCATGCTCGGTCGGCGTATCGTTGCGTGCGCCGCGCTCGTCCATCACATACGCGCGCACCGCGCCGTGCGGCACGTGCGTGCCGATATCGATCGTGCGCGGCAGCCGCTCCAGTTCGTCCAGATATTCGGGAAACGTTTCCCAATTCCAGGTCATGCCTTCGGCCAGCGCCGTACCGGGAATGTCTTCCACGCCCTCCATCAGCCCGATCAGCCAGTCGTGCTTGTCGGGCTTGGCCGGCGCAAAGCCGACGCCGCAATTGCCCATCACCAATGTGGTGACGCCATGCCAGGAGGAGGGCGCCATCTCCTGGTCCC
>DASPMA010000314.1:0-4412 GCA_035627335.1 Binatia bacterium | reverse complement strand
CTTTCCCACCCCGGGCGCAACGTCAGCCCTTCAACCGGCCGGCCCGCCGGGTTGGGACGATCGAGCACCCACACTTCCTTGCCGTTCTGCGCCGCCGCTTCGAGCATGTAGAGGAGCGTCGTGATGAACGTGTAGATGCGGCAGCCGAGGTCTTGCAGGTCGATCAGCACGACATCGAACGTCGACAGCATCTGGCCCGATGGCCGGCGCACGTCGCCGTAGAGCGAGAACACCGGCACGTTGTGTACGGGATCGGTGTAGTCGGGCGACTCGACCATATTGTCTTGTTTGTCGCCGCGCATGCCGTGCTGCGGGCCAAACGTCGCCGTGATCCTCACATCTCCGCACGCGGCCAACGCGTCGAGCGAATGCGTCAGGTCGCGCGTTACCGAAGCGGGATGCGCCACCAGCGCCACGCGCTTGCCTTCGAGGGCCGCGCGCAAGCTGGCGTCCTCAAGCAGGCGATCGATGCCGAACTTCATGCAAGCTCCACGACAAATGCATCGGCGTGATGGAAATCAGGTTTGCCCGGCGGGTGCGCGGCGGCCCAGTAAGACTTTTGCCCGTTCGTCTCTTCAATCACTGCCGCAAGCCCGAGCAGCCATGGCCCAACGCCCGGCAAATCGAATGCGGCATGCAAGACATACGCATCCCCCTCGATGCCGCCTTCGACGCGTGGCGGAAGAACGTCGACATTTCTCATGCCCGCGCGATATCCATCGAAGCGATAAACCGCCCATTGCGTTGACGGCGAGAAGTTGAATTCGTCATAAGCTTCGGCGCCCGCCTGCCGTGCGAACGCCTCGAAACATGTCGAGCGCCACAGCTGGTCCGCGCGCTCGGGATCGGCCGGCGCCGGCACGAGAATAAGGTCCGGCGCCCCGTTCACCTCGTAGCGCAGGCGCAATTGGTTGGCGCTTGGCCGGCCGACTTCCACTTCGATCCCCGTCACCGCGCCGGCGCGCGAGTCAGGATGCTGTTTCAACGTCCAGCGCATGGGCTCACCTTAGACCTGATCACCGTTAACGCCCCGCTTCGACATCCCGGTCCGCCCATGCTAAGCGCCCGCGCCCGAGAGAACTGCGATGACGAACACCGAGGCCCTTCAATCCGACTTCCTGCGCACCGTCACGGCGCGCGGGCAATTCCACCAATGCACTGATTTGGCGGGCCTGGACAAAGAGGCCGCCAAGGGCGTCACCGGCTATATCGGCTTCGACATGACGGCGCCCAGCCTGCATGTCGGCAACCTCACCCAGATCATGTTCCTGCGCCGCCTCCAGCAAGCCGGCGGCAAGCCGATTGTCCTCCTCGGTGGCGGCACCACGCGGGTCGGCGATCCCTCCGGCAAGGAAGAGATGCGCCAACTCCTCTCTGAGGAGCAGATCGCCAAGAACGCGGCCTCGATCCGCGGCGTGTTCGAGAAGTTCCTGAGCTTCGGCGCGGGCAACAGCGACGCGATCATGGTCGACAATTCCGAGTGGCTCTTGCCGCTCAACTACATTGACTTCCTGCGTACGGTCGGCCGGCACATGTCAGTCAACCGCATGCTGACGATGGACTCGGTACGCCTCCGCTTAGAGCGCGAGCAGCCGATGAGCTTCATCGAGTTCAACTACATGATCCTGCAAGCCTACGATTTCGTGGAGCTGAAAAAACGCTACGGCTGCGCGCTACAGATGGGCGGGTCGGATCAGTGGGGCAACATCGTCAACGGCGTCGAACTCGGCCGCCGCATGGAGGCTTACGAACTCTTCGGCCTCACCCAGCCGCTGATCACCACGGCCTCCGGCGCCAAGATGGGCAAGACGGCGCAAGGCGCGGTCTGGCTCAACGCCGACATGGTGAGCCCCTACGATTACTGGCAATACTGGCGCAACAGCGAAGACGCCGACGTCGGCCGCTTCCTGCGCATCTTCACCGACCTGCCGCTCGAAGAAATCGCGCGCCTGGAAGCGTTACAGGGGGCGGAGATCAACGACGCGAAGAAAGTCCTCGCCACAGAAGCCACCGCGCTCCTGCACGGCCGCGAAGAGGCGAGCAAAGCAGAAGACGCCGCCCGCGCGACATTCGAACAGGGCGCGCGCAGCGCGGACTTGCCGACGATCACCGTGTCACAGGCCGAGTTCGATCAAGGCCTGCGCGTTGCCAATGCGCTCGCGAAGACGGGCCTCGTTGCGTCGAATGGCGAAGGCAAGCGCGCCATCGCGTCCAAAGCCGCCAGCGTGAACGACATCGTCGTGACGGACGAAGCGGCCGTGCTTAGCGCCCGGGACTTCATCGACGGCGCAATCAAGCTCTCCTTCGGCAAGAAAAAGCACGCACTGCTGCGCGTCGGCTAAGGCAGCGGCGCGGCGTTCGCCGTCTGTGCGTTGCCGGCCGCGGCGGCGGCACGTGCGGCGGCGACAGCTTCCGGATCGGGCGGCGGCAACGAGTGCGACCCGCCCGCGTCGCGCGGCTGCGGCGGTTCGAAGATGCGCCGCAAGATGCCCGGCGTCAGCGCGGACACAGGGTTGACCCCCACGCGCGGCTGAGCGGCCTCGCCGTTGATGGCGTAGGTCATGCCGAATACACCCTCGCCGCGCCGCGAAACCAGGAGATTGCCGATCACCGGCACCTCGCCGAGCATGGAGAGATTGAGCAGCGGCGACGGCGCGACGACACCATCGACGTCGAGATTGTCGCGCGCGATATCGTACGAGCCGGAGCCGGTGAGACCCATCGCCGGTCCGCGCATCGCACCTTCGGTGAACGTCACCCGATCGTTGGCGTACGCCATTTGCGCTTCCATCACCGAGAAGCCGATCCCGTCGCCGTTCAGCGTATCGACAAGGCCGGTGAGCGAGCCTGCTGACGACAAAAGCTGCGCCATCGCCGGCAAGCGCACCACGTTGAAATCGCGCATGCTCACATTGAAGCGCGCCTGGCTCGGCGGCCCGCCCCGCCAATCGCCGTCGGCACTAGCCGAGCCTCCGATGATGTTGTCCATCCCCGTGAGCGCTGCGACAGCAAAGCCCGCATCTTCCGAACGCATGCGGATGCGGCCTTGCGGATCATCGGGGCGTGGACCGAGCGCCAGCGAGAACGCGCCGTTGCGCGGCGATTGACCTTCCGCCGTCAGCATCGCCAGCGCGCCGCGCAACATAGTGAGATTGACGCGCGCATTGCTCATCGTCGCGCCGCCGCGCATCTTCAGACGCGACACAACGACAGAAGCACGTAGCGGCGCAGGCGGCGCACGCGTTGCGGTGGGCGTGGCGCCTTCAGGCTGGCGCTCGGAGCCCATAAAGGGCGCGGCGTCGAACAATGCGCCGCGAACGTTGACATCGAGACCGCCATCGGCGGCGCGAGTCGCGGTAAGGCGCGCATCGGAGCGGCCTTCGATTACGAGACGCGTGAGATCGGCTTCCTGGATGCGCTCATCACGCGTCAGCCGAACGCGGCCTTGCGCGTTCAGCCCCGCGCCGCGCGCGTCGAGATCGGTGAAAAGAAGGCCGCCATCGCTTTGGCGCTGCACGTTGAAGCGTGCAGACGCCGCCTGCCCGGCCCGCTTGGTCCAGAACTGGCGCGGCGCTTCGATCGCGGCGTTTGTCAGATCAAGATCGATGCGCGCGTTGTCGACATCAAATCCGCGGCCCTCGCCACTCACCGTGACGCCAATGCGGCCCTGCGCGTAACGCGCGACTGGATAGCCAAGACGCTCAAGGTCATTGGCGTCGAAATCGCCGGAGATTTGGTATTCCGACGAGCTTCGCCCGCGCCTGCCGGCGATGATGTTCTCAGTCCAGCGCACGTTCTGGATTTGCGACGTCCCCGCGCGGATCGGGCCGCTCACAGTAACCGCACGCTGATCGCCGCGCACGCTCAGCTGGCCTTGGCTGAGCGCAACCCGGCGCGCGCTCATATTGCCGGCGAAATCTCGGATCGCGCCGTTGACCGTAAAGCGCCAATTCTCGAATGGCACTTCGCGCAGCATCGGCCGCTGCAGACGCAGCGTGACGCTGCCCGTTCCAGTGACGCTCGCCGCTTCGATCGGCAAGCGGTCGCCGAGACCCAGCGGTTCTTGCAGCAACAGTTCAATCATGTTGCGCGCCGCGCCATCCGCGCGTGCGGAGATTGTCGCCAGTTCGCCCTTGGGCTTGAAGCGCGGAATTTCGACGCGGCCATCCCTCACAACGAGGTTGTTGATGCGCGCGCTCGCCGCCGTCATGTCGAAGCGGTTGCCGCGCACGATAGCGCTGCCGTTGATATGAGTGACTGGCGACATCGTCGTGAGGAAACGCAGCGCGCCGTCCGCGACATTGAAGCGGACATCGACGGCCTCGTCGCTCAAGACGCCGTCAGCAAGGTCATCCGGCCGGATATCGAGACGCAACGTCGTATCGGTGACACGGCCGCCCATGATCGAGCGC
>DASPMA010000313.1:0-2955 GCA_035627335.1 Binatia bacterium | reverse complement strand
AGACGCTGCCGGCGCTCAACCGCATCTCCTGCGCGGGAGATGCGCCATGATGAGGGTCGGTAAATATGCGCTGGGCGCAATGCTGGCAGGTCTCGTCGCGCACTTCGCCTTCATCTATGCAACGCCGCGCATGCTGATGGGTGCCGCGTTCGATCGGCTGAGCGCCGGCGGGGCGAACCTCTGGAATGTCGCAGATCGCGTTACGCCGCTATCGCGCACGATTGTGCGCCCATCGCCCCACTTTGCTTATTCAGCTTGCGCCTACGACCTATCGAATGGGCCGCTCGCAATTCGCGTTGGCTCGTGGCATGCCTATTGGTCATTGTCGCTCTATGCAGCCAACAGCGACAATTACTTCGTCATTGATGATCGCGAAGCGCGTAACGGCGTGGATGTCGTGCTCGTGCAGCGCGGACACGACGCGCCCGAGGACGCCCGGCGGGTCGTGCAAAGCCCGAGCACGCGGGGCATTGCGTTGATACGGCGCCTGGCGCCGACGGCTGACGAATATAATCGCGCCCGTGAAGTGGCGCGTGGCGACGTCTGCAGCACCCTAACGCCGACCCCCTAGTACGACGTCAAGCGCTGCGCCGCGAGACGCGCGAAAAGCAGCGTTACGGCTTTGCGGCGCGCGCCGGCGAGCGGCCGCGCCGCGCACTCGCGCAGAATGGCGCCGCCGAATCCGTCAGCGACAATAAGACCGCACTCGTCTGGGATGCGGTCATGCGGAAACGCTTCCGTAACGCCGAAAAAGAAACGATCGCAATAGCCGATATAATCCGGCCATTTGCAGTCGACGGCGAAATCTTCGAGGCACGATTTCGTCTCGACGATCCAGATTTCGCCGTTGTGCGCAAGACCCATAACGTCCGCGCGCCGCCCATTGGCGAGCGGCACTTCGAGCACGGACGCAAGCCCATGGTCGGTCAGCACACGCGTGACGCCGCGCGCGAGCAGCGCGGTCGTATCGGGGCGAGACAGCGGCAGCGCGTCCATTTCGATGTATTTTTCCCACGTCCGGCGTGCGTGAACAAGCGCCCGGAACCGTGCATTCCAGCGCAGCGTTTTCGCGGTGAATGCGCTGGGTTCATCTTGTTTGCGTGGGAGCTGCATTGCTGGTTTCAGCATGCGGATTGGGCGCGCAATATCCGCACTTCACGGCCAAGCAATACCGTCTGGAAGGCACGCGCACGCTGCCCGGCACGGACTTGTCCGGCCCCGCGACCTTTTATCGTGACGACGAACGGCTGCGTTACGAGGGCATACTGGAGAGCCACGGCATCGCAACCGTCGTCTACGATCCGCTGCGCAAGACCGCTTACCTGCTGGACTCGTCGGCGTCACGCCGGCGGCTCTTTGCGGGCGAGACCCCGCAGCGCCTGGCGATGCAGTTGAGCGAAGCCGACACGCCGCAGCCTTTGGAAGTCACGTGGGCCGCGCTCGGAGCAGAGAACGTGCGCAGCTTTGGTCGGTGCCGTGTCGCTGGCGAGCGCGGCAACCTCTGGCGCCCGCGCGACCCGATCGCACCAGACGTCGAGCGCACCGCGTGCATCACACCGGACGGAATCGTGCTGCGACTGACGGAGAACGACGCGGTGCTGTTCGAAGCGACCTCCGTCGAGCGCGGCCCACAGGCGGCGTCGCTGTTCGAGATTCCTGAGGCCTACCGGATAATCAGCAATGCCGAACTGGCGCAGCTGGAAGACGAGGCGGTGGGGGCTAACGCTGCGAGCGCCGCAACGCCGCAAACGCGAACGCCGCGGTAAACGCGAGATGGATCACCAGGAACATCCTGGCGAGTTCGCGCGCCTCGCCGGTGAAAACGCCATGCAAATCGTTTGCCGCGACGGCTCCGAAGCCAACGAAATTGGCAATGAGTACCGCGCGCAGCGTGGGTGAAGCTTCGGTGTTTCCCGTTATCCCATCCAACACCGCGATGCCAAGCAACGGGCCGCCCAGCAGCCGCAACAACGCGAGCAATTCGGGCGAGGCGTTGGGCGGCACAGCTCCTACGCCGAACTTCAGCGGAACGAATATCAACGCGAGGCCGATAACCCCCAAATACGCGGCAGCGACCATGAGCAACCACTTGACCATGCCCACAAGCTATGGCGCATACGCGCACGGAAAAGCCCGCCGATCGCTCAGCGGGCTTTTTGATTCCGTTTAAAAGCAGGCCTATTCAGCCGCGACAGCCGCGGCCTTGACCTCATTCAGCGCTTCTGTGTTCGCTCCGAAATTGATGGTCTGCAGATACTTTATTCCGTCCATGGCGATCGCGTCGCCGACCATCTCTTCGCCTTCGGCTTTGAACTCGTCGAAGTTCACGTACATCGCGTAGAACGAAGCGGTGCGCGGCGTGATGATGCCGGCGTTCCAGAGCGTCTTCACCAGCACACGGAAGATGTTGGTCGACTCCTTCATCTGCTCGCGGCGCGCCTCATCAGTGGCCACGGCTTGGAAGCCCTCCATCACCTTCTCGGGATCAAGGCCGAAGCGGGCGTAGATGTCCTTCATCTGGTGCGGCGCGACGAGATTGAAGAGCAACGTCTGGAAGCAGTGCGCCGCCCAGTCCTCGACGATGTTGTGCTCTTCTTCGCTGAGCTTGGGGATGGTGCGATCGGCCCAGATCTTTCCGAATTTGTGGTGGAACGCTTCGTCCGTCATGACGAGCTGCGTTAGCTTCTTGGCGAGCGGATCGTTCCAGCGCTGATAGATTGTGGCGAAGGCGCCCATGGCCAGACCCTCGACCAGCATCTGCATGCCGATGATCTTTTTGTAGACCTCCGGCGCGTGCACGATTTCCTGCAACAGGCCCGCGAGCACCGAGCCGCACGGCAGCGGCGAGCCCCAGCGGGCAATGATGTATTTCGCGAACGCCGTGACGTGGCGGCCTTCTTCGCGCGTCTGGTTGGCGGCGTATTCCTGCGCGCCGGGATCGCGAAGCACGTGGCA
>DASPMA010000312.1:0-2942 GCA_035627335.1 Binatia bacterium | reverse complement strand
GCTGGGCTCGCCGATCGACATTCATGGCGGCGGGGTCGACCTCATCTTCCCGCACCACGAAAACGAGATCGCGCAGAGTGAGTCAGCGCATGGGCACGCGCTGGCGCGCGTGTGGATGCACAACGGCTTCCTGACGATGGATTCGACCAAGATGTCGAAGTCCATCGGCAACATCATCACGCCGCGCGAACTCCTAGAGCAGGGCTGGCAGGGCGAGGCGATCCGCTGGGCGCTGCTGAGCGCACACTATCGCGCGCCGCTGGATTGGAACGACGAGCAGCTCGCCCAAGCGCAGGCCTCTCTGGATCGGCTCTACGGCGCGCTGCTGCGGCTACAACACCTGCCATCGCTTCCGGTGAGCGCGCCGTCGCCCGCGTACGCGGCCTTCGTCGCCGCGCTGGCGGACGATCTCAACACGCCGAAAGCTATCGCGGAATTGTCCACGCTGGCTTCGACAGCGAACACCGCGACGCGCACCGACGCGCAAGTAGCGGCGAAAGCGGAGTTGCTCGCCGCCGGCGCGCTGCTCGGCGCGCTGCAACAGGACCCGGCCGAGTGGTTTCGCGCGTCGTTCGGCGCACAGGCGGCAGAAATCGATGCGCTAGTGGCCGAGCGCGTCGCCGCGCGCCAAGCGAAGGACTACGCCAAGTCCGACCGCATCCGCGACGACCTCGCGGCGCGCGGCGTGGAGGTTATGGACAGCGCGGCCGGCTCGACTTGGCGGCGTAAGACGTAATGGTGCGCGGGCTAAGGTCGGTCGTCATCAATCTCGATGGTGACGACGCGCGCCTGCGCCACATGCAGAAGGAGTTGGAGCGCGCTGGGCTCGCGTTCGAGCGGTTTGCGGCCGTGCGCGGCGCTGACGTGCCGGCGGCGCTTCGGCCCTATTTCACTGAGAGTCCATCGCCGCGCATTTTGTCCGCCGGGGAGGTTGGTTGCTATGCGAGCCACCTCGCCGTTTGCCGGCGCATCGCCGATGGCGAAATGGCCGCTCCGGTTCTGGTTCTGGAAGACGACGTCTGCCTAGCCAAGGACTTTGCCAACGCCCTGGATGCCCTACTGCAGGCACTGCCCGCGAAATGGGACCTCGTGCGCCTTTCGAATGATCCCAAACACGCGTGCCTCGTCATCGCCGACCTGATCCCGGGCCGCAAACTGGTGCGCTATTCCAAGGTGCCGACGAGCGCCGGCGCTATTCTTTGGAATAGATCAGGCGCCGAGAAATTCCTGCGCCGGCATTCGCGCATGCTACCGCTGGATCAAGATTTGCGCATGGCCTGGATGTGGGACCTCGACACGTACGGCGTCGTTCCCGCGCCAGCGCTGCGCGACCGCTGCGGACCTTCGCGCATTGATGCGATGGCGCCGGCAGGATGGCGCGGCGACGAGCGGCGCAGGCGGTTGCTGCGAAAGTCGCGCACGGACTCAGCGCTGCAGCGGCACCTACACGGTTTAAAGGCCTTCGGGGTGAAGCACTGGCTGACTGCGGAGATGATCAATCTCGCCGCGCCGCTCATCAAGCACGCGCGCCAGACTGAACACGGCGCGGATGCGCGCTTGCTGCTCCCGATCCGCAGATGAGGCGTTGAACCGGAAGGCGAGCCGGTGTGCGGTAGATGTCTCTGAGGACCGCCGGCCTCGTGCCGGCAAGCTGGTCGATACAACAGCACGCGTCGGCCGCATGCCGGCTGGAAGCCGGCGGTCCCCGGAGAACTTCCTGCAAGGCTTTAGGCGAACTCCAGCGGCGTGCCGCTGAATTGATCTGGCCGTCCGGCGTCCAGCAATTCGAGCACGCTCGGCACGACATCAAATGCACTGCGCGCGCCAAAATCGCCGGCGGCAATGCCGGGCCCGTGAAAGTAGGCAAACCCCGGCCCGCCAGTGTGCCCGCCGGTGCGACGATAAGGTAGCGGACCCATGACGCCGAACTCGTCATGCGCGAGCCCGAGCGGCGGCGCCATGCTCCAGATGACAATAAGATCAGCCTCGGACTCCCTTGCCTGGATCGGATCGCCTTCGCGTTTCTCAACGCGCTCCACCGCGGGCTGGCCGGTGACCGGATCGCGGCACGCGTGCAGCATGTCGATGCAAGCTTGCCGCTCTGCTTCGTACTCCGAAGGCTCGACCAATCCCTGCGCCTCACGTCCTTTCAAATTGATGCGGATGCGCCCGTCATAGAACGACGGCAGCGCGAACGCGCGCATCTGCGGCCAGAACTTCTGGTAGCGCGTAGCCGGCATCCAGCTCAGCGACGGCTGGCCGGCAGTCTTCTTGCCCCCGAATGCGCGCTTGGCCGCCTGCGCCAGGGCCGCCATCGGATCGGCCTCATCGAAGAGGCGGCCGATCTCACGTCGCCAGACTTGATCCTCGCGCAAGAGCGGCACGCCACGTTCGTTGCGCGGCCAATCGCGCTGGCGCATGAACGGACGGCCGAAAGCGCGCCGGTACATGAGCTCCGCCAACAACACCATGCTCGCATTGTCCGAGTTGTTGGGACCCATGCCGTGCAGATTGAACACCACGACTGCGACGTCCGAGAAACTGCTCATCAGTCCGCCCAGCAGGCGATCGCCGGCTTCATACACGGCTTCCACACCTGCCTTGGCGGCTTGAGCCGAGGGCAAGCCGTGCAGCGGATGCGAAGGATCAATGCCGTGCCAGAGCGCCTCGATGGCCGAGTGATACTCGCTCACCACGACGAGGCCGATATCCCAATCCGGAAAGCGCTCCGTCAACATCCACCGCGCCAGCGCGGCGCGTTGATCGACCGCCCGCGGCAGCGCTTCGGCCATGGCGCTCGCTTTCTCCGGCGACGGCCACACGAACCCGTAGATCCACGGGCCCGCGCAATACTCGCCGAAGCGCGCGCGGATTTCCTCGGCAAGTTCGGCTGGCTGCGCGCAAGTCGGCACGCCGGGATCGTGCGCGCCCCAGCCGACCAG
>DASPMA010000311.1:0-3050 GCA_035627335.1 Binatia bacterium | reverse complement strand
GAACCCGTTTCTTTCTTCACCACGTTGTGATCGAAAGAAAAATGTCTTTCTTTTCTGTTGATTGAGCGCAAGCGCCTATTTTTCCCGGCCGGAGCCGATTGACATAAGGAAAAGAAAGCCTTTCTTTCCGTTGCGCTGAGGCCAGCGATGGCCGCGGCGATTTTCACGGGGAGATTTCATGTTCGCTCTTATTCCCGCCTCCCGGCGGACCCTGCTTATTAGCTCCACCGCGGCCATACTCGCCGCCTGTGCGACGCCGCCCGATCTCGGCGCGGCGCCGCAACTTTCCGCGCCCGAGCAATACGAAACGATCCAAAGCTTCGCGGCGCCCGTTTCGGCTTGGCCGTCGGACAGGTGGTGGGAAAGCTACGGCGATTCCCAGCTCAACGCGCTCATCGTCGAGGCGCTCGCCGACTCGCCGTCGCTGCAGGCGGCGGCGGCGCGGCTGCGGCGCGCTCAAGCTGACGCGCAACAGACTGACGCCGCGCGCTATCCGAGCATCAACGGCGAGGCGGGCATCGACAACTCACGCCGAGACCTCTCCGCCGACAATCTGCCGGACGCCATCCGCGACTCCGTGCCGGATGATTGGTCGACGCAAGCCTCGGCCGGCATTTCGCTGAGCTACCAGCTCGACTTCTTCGGCCGCAACCGCGCTGCGTTCGCCGCGGCGACGTCCAACGCGCAGGCCGCAGAAGCCGAAGCGGCCGCGGCGCGTTTGCAGCTCTCCACGGCCGTCGCCCTCGCCTACGCCGAGTTCGTTCGGCTCAACGCTGACCGGGTTGCGCTCGAAGAAGCGGCGCGGCTGCGTCAGGAAAGCGTGGCGCTGGTGCGCGAACGCGTGCGCGCCGGCCTCGAGAACGAAGGCCAGGCACATCAGTCGCGGGCCGAACTTGCCAGTGCACGCGCCGATCTGATCGCGGTGCACGCGGCCATCGCCCGCACGCGCAACCAGATCGCCGCCCTGCTCGGCAAAGGTCCGGATCGCGGGCTCACGATCGAACTGCCGCGCACGCTGACTATTGCAGGCCCCGGCCTGCCGTCTCGTGTCGATCTCGATCTGATTGGCCGCCGGCCTGACCTCGTTGCATCCCGTCTGCGCGCGGAAGCGGCGGCGGAACGCATCAACGTGGCGCGCGCCGACTTCTATCCAAACGTGAACCTCACGGCGATCGTCGGCTTGCAGACGCTCGGCCTCAGCAGCCTCGGCGACGGCACGCTCAGCTTCGCGCAAGTTGGCCCCGCGGTGAGCCTGCCGATCTTCTCGGCCGGCCGCATCGAAGGCGCCTATCGCGGCGCACGCGCGGACTACGACGAAGCAGTCGCGACCTACAACGGCTCGCTCGCCACGGCGCTGCAGGAAGTGGCTGACGCCATCGGCGATCGCCGCTCCCTGCAGGCGCAACTCGTCGAGCAAGGCGAAGGCCTGCGCGCCGCCGAAGCATCCTATCGCGTCGCGCGTCTTCGCTACGAAGGCGGCCTTGCCAGCTACATCGATACGCTGAGCGTTGAATCGAGCTTGATCGATCAGCGCCGCGCCTATGCCGAACTCGAAGCACGCGCCTTCCAGCTCGACATCACACTCATTCGCGCGCTGGGCGGCGGCTACGCCGCGACCTGATTTTTTCAACCATCGATATTTGGAGGGAATACCAATGGCCGACGATTTGAGATTTCAAACGATTGACAGCCCGACGTCTTATGACGGCGACGCGCCGATCGATAGCCCGACGTCCTACGAAGATGGCGAAGCTCTGCGCGCCGAAGAGGAAAAGGCCGCCAAGATGAAGAAGCGGCGCAAGCTGCTTCTCTACGGCGTGGCCGGCCTACTCGCGAAAATCGCGATCGGCTTCGGCATCCACCACGCCGTGGTGGGCTCGCATTACGTCTCGACCGACAACGCTTACGTCGATGCCTCCACCGCGCAGATCAATGCGCAGGTCTCGGGCCAGATCCTCGAAATCCGCGTCTCCGACACGCAGAACGTGCGCGCCGGCGACATCCTCGCGGTGATCGATCCGGCCGACGCGCGGCTCAATCTGGCGCGCGCCGAAGCCGACTATCGCCGCACGCTGCAGCGTGTGCGCCAATACTATGCGCAGGAGGCTTCCGCCGCCGCGCAAGTGCGCGCCCGTCAGGCCGACGCTGCTCGAGCCGAAACCGATTACGCCCGCCGGCGCGCACTGGCGCAAAGCGGCGCGGTCTCCGGTGAAGAGCTGACCGCCACGCGTGCGGCTTACGACGCGGCGCGCGCCAATTTGGTCGCGTCCAACGAAAGCCTCGAAGCGCAGCGCGTGCTCACGCGCGGCCAGACCGTGGAGAACCATCCTGAAACGGTCGCCGCGCGCGCGGCGGTGGAAACGGCGCAACTCGCGCTCGACCGCACTGTGATCCGTGCGCCGATCGACGGCGTCGTGACCCAGCTCAACGCGCAAGTTGGCCAGCGCATCGAGATCAGCCAGCCGCTGATGATCGTTGCGCCGCTGCAAGACGCGTACGTCAATGCCAACTTCAAGGAAGGCCAGCTCGGCCGCGTGCAAATTGGCCAGCCTGTCGAACTCACCTCCGACCTCTACGGTGATGACGTTGTCTATCACGGCACGGTCGCCGGCTTGGACGGCGGGACGGGCTCGGCGTTCGCTGTGATCCCCGCGCAAAACGCGACGGGCAACTGGATCCGCGTGGTCCAGCGCGTGCCGGTGCGCATCGCCCTCGATCCGGCCGAACTGGCGGAGCACCCGCTGCGCGTCGGCCTCTCGATGGAGGCGCGGATCGACATTCGCGAACCGCGTGAAACGCAAAGCGCGTCCAACTGATCCAACAACTCATATCTCGAGGGGAAATGAGATGTCTTCCGCACACCAAGAGCTAGAGGCCCCCCTCAAGGGGCCCATGCTCTTCCTCGCCGCGATCGTGCTCGCCAGCGCGAACTTCATCGCGGTGCTCGACATGACCATCGCCAATGTCTCGGTGCCGAACATCGCCGGCAGCCTGGGCATCTCATCAACCCAAGGCACGTGGGTGATCACGTCCTACTCGGTGGCGGAGGC
>DASPMA010000310.1:0-3107 GCA_035627335.1 Binatia bacterium | reverse complement strand
CGATCCCGTCATCCGGCCGCTTCACCCACGACCGTCCGCGCCGGACGTAGAACGCTGGCTCGAAGCCTTGCCCGCGCCCGTCATCGGCATTAACGCGCGCGAGAAGGCGGCCGGATCGGAGAAGCCCACCAGATAGGCGGTTTCGTTCACGGAGACCTTGCGTGCTCGCAGATAGTCCAGCGCCATCGCGCGACGAAGCTCATCGAGCACCTGCTCGAACGTGACGCCCTCCGCCTTGAGATTGCGATAGAGGGTCTGGCGCGACACGCCGATCTTCGCCGCGATGGCCTCCATGCTGATGTCGCCCGTGTGCAAGATCGGAATCAGCAAGCTCTCGACACGGCCGCGCTCGGTCTTGGTGTTTTGGAGCGCCTTGAGGAGCGACTCGGCTTTCTCGGCCAGGACGCCGAAGACGTAGCGATTGCCGCCGTCGATCTTCAGCATCGGCCAGGCCGGATGCACCTTGATCGCGTTCCAGTGACTGTTGAACGTGATCGGCACTTGCCAGAGGCGGTCGTAGGCGGCGCGATGGGCCGGCTCGGGATGCGTCACGTGCGCCGCCAGCGCAAAGGTTGCGTGCGGGAAGTTTTGACGCGAGCTGCAGATGAAGCGTGACCAGGTCGACTCGGTGAGTTCCGGAAACGCGTTCGGGTTGGAACGCTGGTCCGTCATCCACAATTCGCCGTCCTGCACCACCTGACCGAAGCGAGGCCCATTGCCGACCACATCGACTTCGACCACGAGCCTGCCATAGCGGTTGAGCTGCATGGCGGCCTCCAACATGGTCGCCGAGGCGTGCGCGATCAGGCCGACGACCGACCATTTGCGAAAGTCGCTGTCGGCGCCGAACTCAAGCGCGAGCGCGGGATTGCCTGTCATTTCTTTCGCAGCGCGCATGAGTTCTACGTAGTGCGCGAGCGGCAGGCGATTGTCCTGATCCAGCAACACTTCGCCGTCGAAACCTGCCCGCTCGAGCAGCCGCGTGTGATCCGCGCCGGCATGCACCGCGAAATCCAGCAGAGCTTTCGCATAACCGGCGGAGACAGTCGGTTCAGCCATCCGACGCGCTGTTACCTGCGATCATGTTTCTGATGCGCGCCGTCATGGCCGCATATCGTTTTGCGACGATAGCATATCGCAAATCGAGAGCAGCACCTTTTGCTCGCGCAAGACGAGGAAAGCATGACCGACATCGCAGCGCCGCGCGCGCCCTCCGCACCTCGCCTGCGCTTGACCGGCTTGGACGCCGCTGCCGCGTTTTGGTTCGCGGTGATGCTGATCGGCCAGTGGATTTTCGTCTACTACATCGCCGCGTTCTATGGCGGCGCAACATTGTCCGGAGACTTCGCCGCCTGGAACGAGCACCCCTTCGTCAGGGGCCACGTGCCCGGCGACACGATCGGCAATCTCGCCTTCGCTTCGCACGTCATGCTGGCGATCGTCATCACGTTTGGCGGCACGCTGCAGCTCTTGCCCCAGATCAGGGCGCGCGCCGCCTGGCTGCATCGCTGGAACGGCCGCATCTTTCTTGTGACGTCCATCGCCGTCAGCCTGGCCGGCTTCTACATGGTCTGGCTGCGCGAGGGCGCGACGCCGGAATTCCACGACCTCAGCATCAGCTTCAATGGCGCGCTCATCCTGCTGTTTGCTGCACTCGCCTGGCGGACCGCGGCGGCGCGCAACATCACCTCGCACCGCCGCTGGGCGTTGCGGACGTTGATGGTGGTCAACGGCGTCTACTTCATACGCCTCATTTTCTCCGGCTGGATCCTGCTGACACAGTCCGAGCCAAGCACCGTCACATTCTACGTGTTCGAACTGGCCTCGTTCCTGCTGCCGCTGGCGATCCTTGAACTCTATTTGCGCGCCCGCGATGGCGGCGGGCCAGTCCTGCGAACGATAGCAACCGCGGCTGTCTTTGGCGCCACCGCCTACATGGTCATCGGCACGTTCGCCTTCACGATGATCTTCGTCGTTGGCATACTCTCCGGCGCGTTATGACCATCTCCCTTCTAGGACTGTTTCACGCCCTGATGGGCGCCATCGGCATCATCACGGGCATCATCGCCATCCTCACACAGAAGGGCGGGCGCACGCACATCCTCGCGGGCCGCGTCTTCGTGGCGTCGATTGTGGTCACCGCCGTCAGCGCGACTTGGCTGGCGATAAAATCCGAAGAATTCGGCTTCATCGGCGCGGGCGTTCTCGTGGTCTACTTCATGCTGACCGCATGGATGGCCGTGAAACGTCCCGAGCATCAGTCCGGCTGGTTCGAGATCGGCGCGTTCCTGGTGGCCGCGGCGGGCGCAACCTTGATGTATTTCGCGTGGCTCGAAGCGCGACAATCGCCGGCGCTCTTCAACGGCCTGCCGATCCTCATCTTCGCGATCGTCGCGACGCTCTGCGCGCTCGGCGATCTCAGCGTCGTGCTGCGGCGCGGGCTTGGCGGCAGGCAGCGCATCATGCGCCATCTGTGGCGCATGCATCTGGGCTTCTTCGCCGCCGTCGGCTCTTTCTTTCCGGGTCAATTGGAGATGTTTCCGGTTTGGATACAGAACATCCGCCCGATCATTCTGCTCTTCATTCCACCCTTCAGCATCGCCGGGATCATGCTGATCTTTCTGACGTACGTCGTCTTCTCCAAACGGTTCGCGACACGCGCGGCCCCTGTCTGAGAGGCAAGCATGAACAACCCGCGGCTCAACGCTCGCATCGCCGGGCTGCTCTATCTGTTCGTTGTCGTCGCCAGTTCATTCGCGCTCGTCACCATGTCCGGCGTCGTCGAGCGAGGCAATCCGGCCGTGACGGCGGCGAACATCCTAGCATCTGAACCCATGTACCGCTTAAGCATCGCCGCGACGCTTCTCTCCGCGGTGGCGTACACGGCGGTGGTGGCGCTGCTTTACGCCATCTTCCGGCCGGTGAACCGGTCGCTGGCGCTCATCTCGGCATTCATAGGGCTTGCAGGCTGCGCGGCGTCGGCGACATTCCTGGTGAACCAGCTCGGCGTTCTGGCCCTGCTCGACGGGACGGGCGCCGCCGATGCGCAAACACAGCTGTTGACGCGTCATGCGATGCGCCTTGGTTCACTTGGCAATACTCTGAGC
>DASPMA010000309.1:0-3560 GCA_035627335.1 Binatia bacterium | reverse complement strand
CGATCGCTTTGGCCCTCTTCGCGTCTCGCGCGCGGAAATAGTCGTAATACAGGCCCATGCGGCCGCAAGGATAGCTGGGAAACTTTGCCACGGGCAATCGCGATCAGTCCGGGCTGTAACCGCGCCCTCCTCCCGAACGATCTTGCTCTCATCGAGGGGTTAGCCATGCTCAACCGCATTCTCCGCTACGCGCCCGCCGGGATTTCCGCCTTTGCCGCGCTCGTCTTTCTCGACAGCCTGCGGTTCAAGTTCACGGACCATCCCAACACGCAGGAAATTTTCGGCCGGCTCGACGGCTGGGCCGGGACACTCGGTCTGCCGGGCCTGTTCGGCCACACTGGCCTTTTCAGCCAGTACGTGATCGGCACAGCGGAGCTGTTTGCTTCCACGCTGCTGATCGTTGGCCTCCTTCCCGGCCTGCAGCGCCTCAACGCCATCGGCGCGCTGATCGGCTTTGCCGTGATGAGCGGCGCGGTCAGCTTCCACTTGTTCACGCCGCTCGGCGTCGATCCGAACAATGACGGCGGGGGCCTGTTCGCGGCCGCGTGCACGATCTGGGTGACCGCAATCGTTCTCCTCGTCATCCGCCGCAACGAGCTCATCGGCCTCGTACGCGATCTCCGCCGCGCTTTCGTTCCGCAACAATCCGCCCGCGCCGCAGCGCCGCTGCGCGCCGCCGCCTAAGGAGTCTCCCCATGCGCAAACTCTTCGCCGCCGCGGTCTTCGCGCTCACGGCCCTCTTCGCCGCCGCGCCCGCGCATGCCGATCAAGCGCCGGTGCACACCGCGCTCCTGTCGCGCGTCGCCGTCGACGGGTACGATCCGGTGGCCTACTTCACCGATGGGCGACCAGTGCGCGGCACGACGCAGCATCGCATCATGCATCAAGGCTACGAATATCGCTTCGTCTCAGCCGAACATCTCGCAGCGTTCCGCGCCAACCCGTCGCGCTATCTGCCGCAATATGGCGGCTATTGCGCCTGGGCCGTCGCGAACGGCTACACCGCCGCGGGCAATCCGCAGAACTGGCGCATCGTCGATGGTCGCCTCTATCTCAACTACAACGACGAGATTCAACAGCGCTGGGAACGCGACATCCCCGGCTTCATCCGCAGCGCCAACGCGAACTGGCCCGGCGTGCTCAGCCGCTAAGCACGGACCGTCGTGGACCGCCGGCGTCTCGCCGGCGGTTTTACTCTCAGACGTTAGGGAAACCGCCGGCGAGACGCCGGCGGTCCAAGTGCGTCCGGATGGCCGCATTGACGCGAGCGGGGCGAGGCTCTTTATAAGCGCCGCGTTTGGCGCTTCCGCGCTCCCCCGAATGCCTCAAGGAATTCAACGATGAAGGTGCTTGTCCCGGTCAAGCGGGTGCTCGACTTCAATCTCAAGGTCCGTGTAAAGCCGGATGGCTCGGGCGTCGACCTGTCGAACCTCAAAATGTCGATCAACCCCTTCTGCGAAATCGCCGTCGAGGAAGCGGTGCGCATGAAGGAAGGCGGCGGCGGGCACGCCAAGGACGCGGCCAAGGAAGTGGTCGCGGTGTCGATCGGCCCGGAACAGGCGCAGGAGACGCTCCGCAACGCGCTCGCGATCGGCGCGGACCGCGGCATCCTGGTGAAGACCGAGGGCGAAGTTGAACCGCTGGGGATCGCGAAGCTGTTGAAGGCGATCATCGACGCCGAGAAACCGGACCTCGTCATCCTCGGCAAGCAGGCCATCGACGACGACAACAACGCCACGGGCCAGATGCTGGCCGCCCTGCTCGATTGGCCGCAGGCGACGTTCGCTTCGAAGATCGTGCTGCACGAAGGCAAGGCGAGCGTGACGCGTGAAGTCGATGGCGGATTGCAAACGCTGGATGTCGAATTGCCGGCCATCATAACCACGGACTTGCGGCTGAATGAGCCGCGCTATGCCTCGCTGCCGAACATCATGAAGGCGAAGAAAAAGCCGATCGAGGTGAAAACGCCGGCCGATCTCGGCGTTGACGTGAAGCCGCGCCTGCAGGTGACGAAGACCGCCGAGCCCGGCAAGCGCCAGGCGGGCATCAAGGTCAAAAGCGCCGCTGAGCTCGTCGGGAAACTCAAAGAAGCGGGGGTGCTCTAATGGCCGTTCTTGTCGTCGCCGAGCACGATAATTCTTCGCTCAAGGACGCCACCAACAAAGTGGTCACCGCTGCCAAGGCGATGGGCGGCGATGTCGATGTACTCGTCGCCGGTTCAAATGCCGGCGATGCCGCCCAGGCCGCCGCGAAAATCGATGGCGTGCGCAAAGTACTGCACGCCGATGGCGCAACGCTCGGCAAACAGCTCGCCGAAGCGATGGACGCGCTGATCACGCCGCTCGCGGCGAATTATGACGCGATCGTCTTCCCTGCTTCCACCACAGGTAAGAACGTGGCGCCGCGCGTGGCGGCGAAGCTCGACGTGATGCAGGTGTCCAACATTATTGGCGTTGAAGGCGCCGACACGTTCGTGCGCCCAATCTATGCAGGCAACGCGCTGATCACGGTGAAAGACACGCAGCCGCAGAAGGTGATCACGGTGCAGCCGACCGCGTTCAAAGCGGCAGGCAATGGCGGCAGCGCGAGCGTGGAAACCGTGCCGGCGCCGTCAGGGCCGTTCAAATCGGCGTTCGTGTCGGAAGAAATGGCGAAGTCGGATCGTCCGGAATTGACGGCGGCCAAGCGCGTCGTCTCGGGCGGCCGCGCGCTCGGCTCGAGCGAAGAGTTTCACAAAGTACTCGACCCGCTCGCCGACAAGCTCGGCGCCGCTGTTGGCGCTTCGCGCGCGGCGGTCGATGCGGGCTACGCGCCGAACGACTATCAAGTCGGGCAGACTGGCAAGGTCGTGGCGCCGGAGCTCTACGTCGCGGTCGGCATTTCGGGCGCCATCCAGCACCTCGCCGGCATGAAGGACTCCAAGGTCATCGTCGCCATCAACAAGGACGAAGAAGCGCCCATCTTCCAGGTCGCCGACTATGGCCTGGTGCAGGACTATAAGACCGCCGTGCCCGAGCTGATGGACGAGTTGACGAAGGCGGGCCTCTGAACTGTGCTGTAGTTCCATGCAGCGCAACGGAGCGCACTCATCTATTCCACCGGCCCATGAAATCGAGCCTTCTTGCCGCCGTGGCGGCAATACTCCTGCTTGCCGCCTGTGTCAGCGATGGCGCACCGGCGCCAGAGCCGATTTCGCGCTATGAGGGACTGACCTGCGCGCCATTCGAATGGGCGGCCGCTGAAGGCATCTCCGACCGCGCTGGCATTATGCTGCATGCGACGGTCAACGGCCGTCCGACCACGCTGCAGCTCGACACCGGCGCCGATGCCAACATCCTCGATGGCCCGGTCGCGGGCTGGGGTCTTACTGGCGATGAGCGCGGCTGGTCGGAGGCGTCGCTGCGGGTTGGCGACATCGATCTCGGTCGCTCGCCGGTTCTAGGACGCGGAAATGCCGGTGACGAGCTTTCGGGCACACTGGGGCTTGCAGGCCTGCACAACCACATCGTCGTAATCAATTATCCGGCGCAGCGTTTCTGCGTTGCGCAATCCGCTTCCGC
>DASPMA010000308.1:0-6365 GCA_035627335.1 Binatia bacterium | reverse complement strand
CCGACAACGCGCGCTCCAAGGTCACTGCATCGGGATCGGCGGCGCGCCGGGCGCTTGTTGATCCTGCGGCGGACGCTGTGGGCCGGAGCCGAATTGATAGGTCAACGCCAACCGCACGCGCGCGCCGGGGCTCTGGAACTCGGTGCGCTCGAAATAGACGTCGGTGGTGGTTTCCGAGACATTGTTCTGGGTGCTGAAGATGTCTTGCGCCGTGAGCGTGCCGTAGAGCCGGTCCGTCAGCTTTCGCCGCCAGGTGAAGTTGGCGATGACAAATTCATCGAAGTCGCTTTGCAGTGTATGCCGCGGGCCTTGGAAGCGCAGCTCGAACTGCAGCTGATTGGCCCCCACCGCGTTCTGATCCGGGTCGCGATAATCGAGGGAGACCGAGCCGTCATATTCCATTTCGTCGCGGCGCGAGATGACGCCGCCGCTCACAACGTCGAACGCGCGGTTGAGCACGTTGACATTGGCCGAATAGCGCCAGCGTTCGCTGATAGGTCCGCGCAGGATCGCCTGCACACCGCGCTGTTCGCTCGTGCCGGCGTTCACGGTCGTCGTGACGATGGTGCCGTCCAGCAGCGTTTCAGTGAACGGCGAGAAAATGTCGTCACTGATGCGGTCGTAAAAGGTGAGGCTGTAGCTCCTGCCGCCGTTCTGATAGGTGAAATTCGCCTCGTAGGCGTCGGTCAGCGACGGGTCCAAATCCGGATTGCCCTGGATGGCCCGGTTCACGTCGATGAAGCGCAGCGCCGGATCGAGCTGGTTGAACCCCGGCCGCTGAATGCGGCTCGTGTAGCTGAGGTCCATATCGATATGTTCGCCCAAGCCGCGCCGAATATGCACGCTTGGGAAATAGCGCATGTCGACATCGTCACTTTCGAGACCGGCGGAAATGACCTCGCGCCGATAATTCTCCGCGCGCACCCCAGGCTGGAAGGTCCATTCGCCGAGCTCGAACTGGAACGTGCCGAAGGCCGCGACCGTCTCCTGACGCCCTTCCAGCAGCGCGACAAAGTCAGGCGGCACGGCGGGGCCCAGCAAGGTCTCACGCCTGTTTGCGATCTCCTGGTCGGAGGAATCGTACGAAAGGCCAGTCGTCAAAAAGCGGTCCTCGCCGAACGGCCGCTCATATTCGACCCGCGCGTTCGCATTGATGAGATCGATGGTATTGGTGGATACGGCCTGACTGGCCGTGCCCGCGACTGGCGCGAAATCGAAGGTCTGGTTGAACTCGACGCCATGGCTTTGCACCATCGCAAAAGCCTTGAAGACCTCGCGTGGCCGTGAACCGTCCTGCTGGAATTCCAGATTCACCTGATCGTTGTAAAACTCGACGCTGTTGAGGTTGGACTGCTCCGATACAAGCAGGCCTGCCTCTGTGGTTTCCGTCTGGCGCAGGATGTCGTTGCCGCCCCTGACATGATCGAGCGCGATCGTGTATCGCTGCCGCTCGGTGGGGCGATAGCCCAGCGTGAGGCGGCTCAGATAGCGCCCGCCGAACTCCACCTGCTGATCGCCTTCTTCCAGCGTCGTATCGCCCGAGCTGAAGACGGTGCGTTCGCGTTCGAAGTCTTGGGATTGGTCCCCGCCCCAGACGCCGAAGCCGCCACTGAGCGACCACGGTCCGCGCGACCAGCTTGGCGAAACGCCAACATGATAGGCGCCTAGCGTGTCGATTCCGGCCTGCACGGAGCCGTTCAAGCCGGAGTCAAAGCGCTGGCGCGTGATGATGTTGATGATGCCCCCGGAAGCCGCCGCCGAATACTGCGCCCCCGGATTGGTGATCACTTCGATGCGCTCGACCTCGGCGCCGGTAATCCCGCGCAGCACCTGCTCCAGGTTCGTGCCGGGCACCGGTTGACCATTGATCTGAATGGTGACGTTGTCGGCGCCCAGCAGGGTGACCGCGCCGGAGGGCGCTACGGTGACCGACGGAATGCGGCCCAGCACGTCGAGCATGTTGGTCGATTGCGCCAGCGGATCGTCGCGCAATGTGTAGGTGCGCCGGTCGATCCGAACCTGGTCGCCGGGGGCCAGGACCACGATGGGATCCTCCTCGCTGATATCTTCCTCAGCGGCCGGCGATTGCGCCGGAGGAGGCGGTGGAGAGGATGGCGGGGCCGGATGTTGCGCGTGCGCCACGCCGCTGGCCGCAAAAAGCGCAGCCGACGCCGAAAGAAGAAGTCGCTTCACTTGAATCCCCCGTTCCCGCAAGTCTGAGATCGCCCGCCCATGCGTCAACGCCAGAGCGACATGCGCCATTCGTCGCTGCCGTCGGCCCCGGCGATCTACCCGCGATTTGTTGCCCCGATGTTGCGCTTATGTTGCGGACGCCCCGCGTGAGGGGCATGAGCAGGGCCTGAGATTTCTCTGAGATCATCCGATTGGAGCATTTGTTGCGGCGATTTTTCGCCTCAATTGGCGCCGCGATTGCCGTAAGGTGGCCCGCGTGCGAATCGGGCGAACGATATGACAGGATCAGTCTCTCAGGCGCTGAAGCGCGTGAAACCGTCGGCCACGATGGCCATGAGCGCCAAGGCGCGCGCCCTCAAGGCTGCCGGCCGCGATTGCATCGCGCTCAGCCAAGGCGAGCCCGATTTCGATACGCCCGAAAACATCAAGGAAGCCGCCGCGCGCGCGATGCGCGAAGGCAAAACGAAGTACACTGACGTCGACGGAATACCGGAGCTGAAGGACGCAATCTGCGCCAAGTTCAAGCGCGAGAACGGGCTTGATTACAAGCGCGGCCAGATCAACGTTTCGCCCGGCGGCAAGCCGGTAATCTTCAATGCGTGGATGGCGACGCTCGATCCGGGCGACGAAGTGATCATCCCGGCGCCGTATTGGGTAAGCTATCCCGACATGGCGCTCATGTGCGGCGCAACGCCGGTGATGATCGAGACGCGTCTGGAAGACGGCTTTAAGCTGCGACCAGAAATGCTGGCGAAAGCGATCACGCCGCACACAAAGTGGCTGCTCCTGAACTCGCCGTCTAATCCGTCGGGCGCTGCGTACACGCCTGACGAACTTAAGGCGCTGGCCGCCGTGCTGCTCGATTATCCGCAGGTCATGGTGCTGACCGACGACATGTATGAGCACCTGACGTATGGCGACTTCGAGTTCACGACCATCGCGCAAGTTGAGCCCAAACTTTACGACCGCACGCTGACCATGAACGGCGTGTCGAAAGCCTATTCCATGACAGGCTGGCGCATCGGCTATGCCGGCGGGCCGGAATGGCTCATCAAGGCGATGTCGAACGTAATGGGGCAGACGACGTCAAACCCGTGCTCCATTTCACAATGGGCCGCTGTCGAAGCGCTGAACGGCACGCAGGACTTCATCCCGAAGAACAAGAAGCTGTTCGAAGGCCGTCGCGATCTTGTCGTTTCGATGCTGAACCAGGCCCAGGGGATCAGGTGCCCGACGCCGGAGGGCGCGTTCTACGTGTATCCGTCGATCGCCGCGCTGATCGGCAAGAAGACGCGAGACGGCAAGGTGATCGATTGCGACGAAACCTTCGCGACGGAATTGCTGGAAGCCGAATGCGTGGCGCTCGTGCACGGAGGCGCCTTCGGGCTTTCGCCGAATTTCCGCATCTCCTACGCGACGTCGACCGAGTGCCTCGAAGAAGCATGCGCGCGCATCCAGCGCTTCTGCGCTGGCTTGCACTAGGTCACTTCGCGCACGCCAGTGCGCCAGCCATCGCTGTAGTGTTCGAGGTAAACCGCTACGCGCTGCGCTTCATCGGCGCCGAAATAGCGCGCTATGACATGAAGCGTTCCGTCAATGCCGGAGGTTAGTCCGCCGGCGCTCACGAACTTGCCGTTGTCGACAAAGCGGCGGTTACGGACCAGTTGAACCTGCGGAAAGTCGCGCTCGAAGGCCTCATAATATTCGTGGTGCGTCGTGGCGAGGCGTCCGTCGATCAGCCCGCTGCGCGCCAGCACGAATGCGCCGGTGCAGACCGACATTAGAATGTCGGCGTTCGGCTCAATGCGGCGTAGCCATTCCGACTTGGCCTCGTTGTTGTCGCTGCCCTGGCGGCTGCTTTGCGCGCCCATGACCACGATGTGCGGCTGGGGCGCCTCGTCGAGCGTGTAGTCGGGCAACATCTGCAGGCCGCCCAAACGCAGCGTCTCACGCACGGGGCTGACCGTGTAAAGCTCAAACGACTGCTGATCCGTGCCCGCGCTGCCGAAGGCCTCCCAGGACCCCGCGAGGTCCATGATATTGTGGAAACGGTCCACCAGAAACGCCACGCGAATATTCCCGCGAGCTGGCCGCGCCAGCGGTTCGATCGGCGCGGAATCGGCTTGGGCGTCCGCCGTACTGGACGTAAGCGCGCCAGCAGCGGCAGCGGATGCAAACAAAGTGCGGCGATTCAGATGCATTTTCGCTCCTGTGGTCGACTCCAGTTTGGGGGGACGATGCCCCGGCGATAATCTCGTAGCGGGTCGCCCTGCGGCGACGATCCAGCGGCGCCGGCCCGCCGGCAAGGACAAGCATGCGTCAAAATCGGACAGGGGGCGCCGAGATAATCGTGGCCGGCGTGCTTTTTCCGGGCGTCGCCGCGCTCGACCTGATCGGCCCAATGGAAGCGTTCGAGCTCGCCTCACTTGAACTCGCGGCGACGGGAGCGCCGGGGCGATACCGGCTCATGCTGATCGCGGAGAAACCTGGCCGGGTACGCACGATCTCAGGCATTGCGTTGCACGCGGATTACACCTTCGCGAACGCACCGGAGAATATCGATCTGCTCCTCACGCCGGGCTATGCGACTGGCGCAGAGATAGAAGGCGAAGCGGCAATTCTGTCTTTCTTGCGCAAACGTGCGCCGCACATCTCGCGCGTCGCTTCTGTGTGTTCGGGCGCTCTCATCCTCGCGCGCGCCGGCTTGCTGGCGGACAGGCGCGTGACAACGCACTGGATGGACAGCGAAGAACTTCGGGGAATCGAGCCCCGCGCAAGAGTCGAAGCGGAAAGGATCTTCTGCAAGGACGGCGCGCTCTATTCCTCTGGCGGCCTGACCGCCGGCATCGACTTGGCGCTTGCGATCATCGAGGAGGACTTTGGCCGCGCGATCTCGTTGCGTGTCGCAAAACGAATGGTCGTGTTTCTTCGCCGTCAGGGAGATCAGGCGCAGTTCAGCTCCCTGCTATCGGCGCAGATGAATGCCGGCCGTTTCGCAAGCCTGATTGACGAGATCGAAAGCAACTTGAGCGGGGAGTGGAGCGTCGACACGATGGCGGCGTCCTGTGCAATGAGCCCCCGCAATTTCGCGCGCCAGTTTCACAAGTCCCTCGGCTGTCCGCCGCGCCTGTATGTTGAACGGCGCCGCTTGGAGCGCGCGCGAGCCATACTGGAGCAATCTTCGCAGAGGATCGAGACGATAGCGCACGACGCGGGTTACGCCACGGCGCGCCAATTCGCACGAGCGTTCATGCGCGAGTTCGGCGTATCCCCGAGCGAATACCGCGCGCGGTTCGGCTTGCAGGAATAACGGACTAGTTCTCCAGCCTGAAAGTCAGCCCCGCCTTCATCTGCAGACGATCCACCAGCGCATCGCCCATGGCGGCGAAAGGCGTCCAGATGCCGCCGGGTGTTTGTTCGCGCGGCGTGTCGTTGAGGCAGAGCGCCGCTTCCGAAATCATCCTCGAGGTTGAGCCGTAGCCCGGGTCCATGTCGCCGCTCACGCTGGCGCGCAGCGCCGAACCATCTGGCGAATGGCCGACGAACAGCACTTCGTAATTGCCGCTCTCGCGCTCTTCCTTGCTTGGCCCGTCGCCCGGTTTCGGGAGCGCGAATTGCTTCAGCAGCGCGCGCGTCGGCCCGAACGTGAGCAAAGAATTCTGCAGCCGCGATTGGCGCAGGGCTGCACGTGCGCGCGCCTGGCCTTTCGGGCCATGGCCCGTGAACATCATTTCGCTGTACGTGAAATCGCGCCCGTAGGGATAACCGCGCAGCGCGTTGGTGCGGTGCACGTTCTTGGTGTTAATCGCCGCCATCACGAAGGGCGCAGCCCATCCAGGAATGTCTTCGTCATGCGCCACGCTGTCGAGCGGGGGCTGCGGCGCAAGCGTTTCCGGCGAGAGCGCGAACGGATTGGCCATTGTCTGCGCCAGTTTCGGATCGCGCTTCACAGCTTCCAATGTCGCCAGCAAGCTCGCTGCCGTGCCGCCAGAGAAACCGCCCTTCATGCGCCGGACGCGCGCACGTACGTCGCGCAGCGGCTGACCGAAGCGTTGCTTGGCCTCCTGCTGCAGGTAGAACACGCCGCCGTCGAACGGAATGGAGTCGAAGCCGCACGAGAACACGATGCGCGCGCCGCTTTCTTTGGCGCCCTTCTCGTACTTGGCGATCAT
>DASPMA010000307.1:0-3859 GCA_035627335.1 Binatia bacterium | reverse complement strand
CGGGAATGATCAATCCGGCGGTCGCGCCCATGGTCATGCCCTGACCTGAATCGCCGGTGACGACGTAGACGTGCTGGTCGCCGGAATTGCGCCCGATGTAAGGGAGATAATCGACAGGCTCGTAGACCTGTCCCGACCACTGGTGAGACACGGGGCCAAGCTCGGGGAAGCGCGACCGCGCCCAAGCTTCAAGGTTGGCGAAGCGCGTTTCAGCATCGTCTTCAAGGCCGGTCTTGTGGTCTTCGCCTCCAACGATGACGCGATCGGCGCGCTCGCCCGGCTGAATGCGCACATAATGATAAGGATCGAGCGTGTCCCACATCAGCGCGTCGTGAACCGCGCCGCGCGGCGTCTCAAAAGCCATGACGTAAGTGCGATACGGCGCCTGCTTGGTATGGATAGCGATGCGGTCGTTGAATGGCGTGTTGGCGGCGACGACGACGTGGGAAGCGCGCAGCGTTGCCCCGTTCGCGAGCGTCACGTCGACACGGCCATCGTCCTCTTCGACACTGGTAACGGGCGAGTCCGCAAACATCTCTCCGCCTTGTTTCTCGATTGCGCGTGCGAGCCCGGCGAGATACTTGAGAGGGTGGAAGCGCGCTTGGTTTGGAAAGCGTAGGGCGGGCCCAGTATCAACGTTCAGGATCGGAGCGCGCTCGGCCCATTCGACGGCGAGGCCGGCCTCGCGAGCGCCTTCATATTCTTTTTCCAGGTCTTCGGCCCGGTCCAGCGTAGGCGCGAACAGGTATCCATCGACTCGCGCGAAGTCGCACTCAATCTTCTCCTCGCGAACAATCGCTTCGATGCTGACGATGGCTTGTTGCTGACTTTCCGCGAACAGGCGGGCGTCGTCTTTGCTGCGCCGGCTGATCAGCTCGTCATAAAAATCGTCGAGCTCAGAGGCGAGGTGCGCCGTGGTGCGGGCGCTCATTCCACGCGCGATGGGGCCGCGATCAAGTACGACCACTCGGCGCCTCCGTTGCACCAAAGCATACGCCACTGAAAGCCCGCTGATTCCAGATCCGATCACGACGACATCCGCCGATCCGACGGACGGATGGTAATTGGGCGCGGAAATGTCAGGCGCATCGTCGAGCCAGATCGGGCGGCTTCGCTCTTCAATGACGTTCATTAGACGGCTCCTGCCCTAAGAGAACGGCGCCAACTCAGCACGTGTTCCGCCAGTCGCTCTCCCAGCTTTCGGGATCACTCCTTTGCATTTCCACGACGATTTTGCCCCGCCAGCCCAGTTCGGCCAACGCGCGACGAGTTTGTCGTGCTGGTTCGGGGAAGCGCTTGCGGATGCGAGGCGCCTCTGGGCTGAACAGGGCTGGCAGCTCGCGCTTCTGGGCAACCCGTTGCTGCCTTTCGCGTTAAAGTCTCAAAGGAGCTCCAAATGCCACGCGAATTGATCGATACGGGTAAGGACAAGCGCTATGTCCGCCGCAGCAAGGGCGGCCAGTTCAAGGAAAGCGACGACCAAGGCAAGTCGCTCGCCGCGGACCGGCGCAAGAAGTCCAAGACCGTAGCCAAAAAGGGTGAGGGCGACCGCGGCGACCGAAAAACACGGAAGCGGTGACAATGCCCGCGTCCACACGCGATCTCCTCAAGACGCTCGGCGAACTCTACGACTCCGAGATTAACGCCGGAGTGTCGTCATTCTGGGACGACGGCTTCATTGTCTGGCTCGGTGACGGCCTGAACGGTCGCAGAGTGGAGCGGCGCTTTTATCGCCGCAACGAACGCGACGCGGATGCATTCAAGACTTGGCCAAGTCTTTGGACCGCAGCCGCCGAGTGGCTGCACGAACAAGCAATTCGGCTTTATCCCCGATCCGAGTACGCCAAGCACTACGTCTGGTAAGGCATGCGCGAGCCGCCGCGCTTCATATCGCCAATGCTCGCCAAATTGATGCAAGCGCCGCCGGTGGGCGACGAGTGGGTGCACGAGACTAAGTTCGACGGCTATCGCATTCAGGCGCGCATCGCGCCCGGCGGCGTCAAACTCCTGACCCGCGGCGGGCTCGACTGGACGGCACGCCTTGGCGCTCGCCTGCCGGCGGCGTTGAGCAAGCTCCCTTGCAAGAACGCCGTCTTAGATGGAGAGGTGATCGCGGCTGATGAAGCGGGCGCCGCAGACTTCATCCGGCTTGCCGAACATTTGAGCGAAGGCGAGAGCGGCGCGCTCATCTATTGCGTATTCGATCTCCTGTTCATCGACGGCGTTGATCTCAGAGCTGTGCCGCTCACCGACCGTAAGGCGCGGCTGCGCAAGCTGCTGGGCTCCCGGCCGAGAAGAGGCCTCCATTTCAGCGCCCATCAGAGCGGCGATGGCGCATCCTTTTTGAAGAAGGCGTGCAAGAGAAAGCTTGAGGGTATTGTATCGAAGCTATCACAATCGCCTTACGTCTCCGCCCGCGACGGATCTTGGATCAAGTCGAAGTGCATTGAAGAACAAGAGTTCGTCATCGTGGGCTTCACGCATTCGACCGTGCTCGACAAAGCAATTGGCGCGCTCACGCTCGGCGTCCATGAACGCGGCAAGCTTCGCTACGCTGGGCGCATCGGCACGGGCTTCACGCAGAAAACGTCGCGCATGCTGTATGCGCGCTTGAAGCCGCTGCAGCAGGGCGGTCCCCCTTTCCCCGGCGCATTGTCCAGCCGAGAACGTCGCGGCGTGGTTTGGGTAAAGCCCGCGCTCGTTGTACAAGTGGAATTCCGCGCCTGGACCGCGGATGGTCTCGTGCGCCACGGCGCCTTCAAGGGCCTTCGTGAAGACAAACCGCCACGCGAGATCGTGGCTGAGCGAAGTGGGAAGAAGAAGAAATAGGAGCGCTAGCTTCGCGGTCGGATAACGCTCTTCGGCAGCGTCCGCTCCAGCCAGTGCCCCACGCGCTCGGCGATGACCGCTACGCCTTTCGCGTTCGGGTGAACGCGGTCCAGAAAAAATTCTTGCCGCGCAGCGCTTGCGTGCTCGTCGATCAGCCCTTCGAAATAGAAGCGGTAGAGGGGAGCTTCGTGCTCCTCGGCCAGGTCCTGAAAGATTCGATCGAACGCTTGTCTATAAGCAGCACCGGCAATCGGGGGCGCCTTCATGCCGACCAAACCAACCCAGAGCTTTCGCGCCCGTGCACGCGCGATCAGTTCGTGTAGGTCCGCTTCAATCGCTGCTGGGCTGCGTCCCTGCAGCATGTCATTGCCGCCGAACTGAATGACAACGCCATCGGCATCCTTTGTCGCCGCATCGAAGCGGCGAAGCCCTTGAGCGCTTGTCTCCCCGGACACGCCGGCGTTGCGGACCTCGATGTTCAGTCCTTGTTGGTCTAGTAGCGCTTGCAATTGCGCCGGTAGACTCTGCTCACGCCGCAAGCCGTAGCCTTGCGTGAGAGAGTCGCCCAAGAACACGAGCACGAAGGGCCGGGCGCTTGCTGGCATTCACCGCAAACGCCAGCGCTCGCAAAAAGGCGCCAGTCCTCACCGGCCCAAGGAGCCCGGAGGCGTTAGTCGCGCGGTCGCTCTGCGACGAGAGCGCCGTAGCGCGCTAGGGCGGCGGCGCTCGAGCTCTTACGTTCGCTCGCATGTGCAATCGCTACGCCTCAGACATCCGCAAAGCAGGCCTTGAGCGCGACTAATACGGTATTGACGAATGGAGCGAGACGCGCATCAATCCTGTGCTCGGAAACGCGCTGCTTGAGGTTTTTCCCAAAAGCTTCGGGCCGGTCATCAAGCTGAGCGAGGCGGGCGCCCTCGAGTGGAGCAAGATGCGCTGGGGACTGCCTGGTCCGCTCCAGTTCGGCGGCGCGCCGGTCACGAATATCCGCGACATCAGAAGCGCGCACTGGCGCCCGCTGCTGGGGTCG
>DASPMA010000306.1:0-4223 GCA_035627335.1 Binatia bacterium | reverse complement strand
ATTGCGCAGCAGCATGAGATTCTTGTCGCCGATATCACGCACAAGGCGCCCGCGCTCATCGAGGTTCAGCGCCACGCCTTCGTAGTCGTGATAGGCAAGCTTCGGGATCACTAGCAGTGCGTTTTGAGAAATAGGCAGCAGCCCGTCTTTCTGCGCGGAAACGCCGACGCCGGCATCGGTATGTAAGTGGATCACGCAAAGCGCATCTTCGCGCGCGCCATGAATGGCGGAGTGAATCGTGAAGCCCGCTGGATTAATGTAGTACGGCGTTGGCGACACGATGTTGCCTTCGAGGTCGACCTTCACCAGCGAAGAGGCGGTGATCTCTTCGAAGAACATGCCGTAGGGATTGATCAAGAAGTGGTGTTCGGGGCCAGGCACGCGCATCGAAATGTGCGTGAAGATCATGTCGTCCCAGCCATGGAGCGCCACCAGCCGGTACAGGGCGGCGCAATCGACGCGCGCTTGCCATTCCTCGGCGCTCACGCGGCCCTTCAGGCTTGTCCCGGCGTCATCGGCCATCGGTTCGCTCTCCGCACTGGGCTGTGGTAAAAGACATTAGTTCTAACTGGCCCATAAGCAAAGAGCGCTTCCAGCCCATGAAAATCGCGTTCACCGCCAGCGCTCGGCCGGAGGCGCAGGAGGCGATGGTCCGCCTGCGGAAGCTCTACGGCGAGACGCCGGAGGCCGAGGCCGACATCGTGGTCGCGCTCGGCGGCGACGGACACATGCTTGAGGCTCTGCGCCAAAGGCTGGCCGACCGGAAGCCCGTGTACGGCATGCATCGCGGCACGATCGGCTTCCTGATGAACGAGTATCGTCCCCAAGGCCTGACCGACCGCCTCGCGCGAGCGCAGGCAGTGCGCATACGCCCGCTGGTGGCGCAGTGCGTGACCAGGTCCGGCGCCGCCGTGACCGAGCGCGCCTTCAACGAAGTCTCGCTGTTTCGACAGACCGCCCAATCGGCAAAGCTGCGTATCCTGGTCGATGGCGCCGAGCGCATGGCCGAACTGATGTGCGACGGCGTGATGGTGGCGACCCCGGCCGGCTCTACGGCGTACAACTTCTCGGCGCACGGCCCGATCCTTCCAATCAATGCACGGCTGCTGGCGCTGACGCCGATCAGTCCTTTCCGTCCCCGTCGCTGGCGTGGCGCGCTCTTGCCGCAGAGCGCGGGCGTGCGCATCGAAGTCCTGGAGCCGGAACACCGCGCCGTCGCGGCCGCGTGCGACAATTTCGAAACACGCGACGTCCGCGCGATCGACATCCGCGAGGACAGCGACGCCGAACTCACCCTCTTGTTCGATCCCGGCCACGCGCTCGACGAGCGCATTCTGCGCGAGCAGTTCAACGTCTAGGCAGGCGGCGTAACGCTCTGTTCACGCCCAGGGCCCAAGCTCAAACCTTATGCAAGGCAAGGCTCAGGTCATCGATCCGCGTGAGGCTGGGCGCCGACTGCCGCAGCTCACGCAGCCCGTGTTCAGCGAAGAGGCGCTGGCCCGCGCGGACAAGACGCTTGAAGCCATGAGCGGGTCGTTCGAGAAATGGCTCGAGGCCGACCTATCCAAGCTGCAGGCCGCGCGCCTCCGGGCTGCCGAAGCCGGCTGGACCGATAATGCGATCGACGCAATTTGGCGCGCGTCGCATGACCTGAAAGGCATGGGCGGCACATACGGGTATCCACTCGTGACTCAGCTTGCCGCTTCGCTCTGCCGCTTAACAGAAACTGAAGCCGGCAAAAGCGCAGCCCGCGTTAACACCGCGCTTGTCGATGCGCACGTCGACGGCCTGCGCGCTGCTTTGCGCGATCGCATCACGTCGGACGCACATCCGGTCGGCCGCGCGCTTGTACAAACACTCGAAACGAAAGTGCGACAGCTCGGCGTCGCGCCGCGCTAATCCTTCCTTCACCCTGCCCGCCGTCCAATTCTTAACCGCGTTCATGCCATAAGCGCCCTTCGCGCTGGGTCACATGAACGTCGTTCCTTTCCGCCCCCGCTCCGAGCCGGAGCCGCTCGCCTTCGCCATCGGCGCGCGCGTGGATCTGCGCGTTGGCGCGCTGGCGGCGGGCGTCGTTCGTCCGCGCGACGCAAGCGCAGAAACTTTCGCCTTTTCGAATCTAGCACGGCTCTTGCGGGCAGCACGCATGACATGGCGTGAACGCGGCGGTCATGCGCCGCTCACTCTCGCTGTTCCTTCCGAGCTTTATGGCGATCTAGACCCAGACCTCTTGCACGAGGCGGCCGTCGAAGCAGGCTGCACACGTCAAAAGCTCTCCTTCGAGCTCTGCGAGCGCGCGATCATCGCCACCGATCCCTTGCTGGCCGAAGCACTGCGCGCGCGGGGCTGGGGCGTGGCGCTGCGCGGCGATGCGGAATGTCCGATCCCGTTCGGCGCGCGTGCGCGCGTGCTTTACACCGAACTCGTGCTTGATGCGCCGGAAGCGCCCGATCCTTTCCTGGCGCTGGACGCGGGCGATCGTTCGCCCCTGGGCCGGCGCCTGATCGCTGCGAAAGCTGCGGGCATGGCGATCACCGCGGAAGCCGTACGCACCAAAGCGCAAGCGCGCACGCTGGCGATTGCTGGCTTTGACCGCGGCGGCGGCCCGTTCGCGGAAGCTGGCCTGCGCTAGTGCAACGCGGCGGCGCGTTCGCCCTGCCAGCCAGTCGCGTCGAGCTTTTCCAGGAGATAGTCCAAATCGTCCTTCGGGATCGATTGGAACAGCGTCAGCGTGCGCTCGAGCATGCGCTTACGAAACCGAACACGATCGTTCGCGCCGCCCTCGCGCTCGATGGAATGATAGACTTCGAGTGCGGCGCGGAATGACTGGAATAATCGCGGCGGCAATCCGGTTTTCTCGAACGCCGTCTTCAGCCCGAGCGGGCCGCTGTCATGGATCATCAGCCACATGCGCTGATGCGCCATCCCAGCCAGCTCCGCCATGGCGTGCTCGACAAACTCGATGTGCCCCAGGCACAGGCCGCGCATGAGCAGGGAGGGCGAGAGCCGGCCGTTCAGATTCAGCTGCTGCACGAACCGCGCGACGTCCTTCTGCCGCGCCGCTTGCTCCACGATGTCGATCGCCACCCGTTCACGAGCGCCCATGGCAAGATCGATGGCGATCTGCGGCGGCAGTTCGTGATTGTTGACGAGGTAGTCGAACGCTTCGCCCGCCACAAGCGACACAAGCTTCTCGGTGATGTTCAGCGGCAGCTCATTGCGATGAACCATCGCGGCTGTGATCGCTGAAACGCCGGCGAAGCGATCAATCACCGTCTCCAGCCCATGCTCGTCAAACTGCGCATTGTCGTTTGCGACGGCGCGCTGGACTGCTTCCGGCGCGGCGTGCTCGGCAATCGCTCCAGTGACGACCACGCTCAGATGCGCCCGGCTTGCCACCGCCACCTGCTTTGCCGGCGGACACGTCCGCACGATCTCGACCAGATCGGCGTCCGTAAGCATCGGCGAGTTGAGAATGATCGGCAGCGCGATGGTATCCACGTCGCCTGCCAGCTTCGTCGCAATCTCATGCGGCAGCTTGGGCGAATTCTTCAGCGCCACCGCCAAGGCGCGGCGCACCAGGATCGCGGCGTCTTGCGCCATGATCGCGAGTATCCCCTCGGCGTGCGCACGTTCCTCTGCGGAAAGCTGCGCATCCTCGATGCAGCGGCAGATTTTGTGTGCCGCCTGCGCGCGCGACTCCTCCGTCGGCCCCTTGATCAGGGTCCGGATGTCGCTATCCGTGAGACTGGCGCGCATGGTGACGACGGTCATGAACAGCTCGCAAACGGCCGCGGCGACTCCTCCGCCGCGCCGGCTGACCAGCCTTCAGGCCCAGGGCTTAACGAAGCCTTGATGCGAACGTTGCGGAAGGAAAACACGGGGATGCTCGAAGGGCTGAAAGTCGTCGAATTGGCCACGTATATCGCCGCGCCCGGGGCCGGGGGCATTATGGCTGACTGGGGCGCCTCTGTTATTAAGGTTGAGCCGCCCGGCGGCGACCCGATCCGGCAGTTCTTCGCCTCGGTCGGCATCGAGGGCGTCGCAGTCAATCCTGTGTTCGAGCTGGATAATCGCGGCAAGCGCGGGATCATCCTGGACACGACCAAGGACGAAGGCCGGGCAGCGCTGCTGAAGCTTATCGATGGCGCGGATGTGTTTCTCACCAACGTGCGTCCAGGCGGATTGCAACGCTCGGGGCTCGACCCTGAGTCACTGTTGAA
>DASPMA010000305.1:0-2306 GCA_035627335.1 Binatia bacterium | reverse complement strand
GATCCCGCGGACGCCGCGACCGCGGAAGCGGATGCGCGCCGCGCCGACTACGTCGCCGCACTCGACGCCAACGCGCTCCAGGGCCGGCGCATCGGCGTTGCGCGCTTCATGGCGGGCTTCCATCCGCCGGTGGACGCGGTGTTCGAGCAGGCGATCGCCGAGATGCGCGAAGCCGGCGCTGAGGTCGTGGAGATCACCGAGCGACCGGCGTCCATGAACGGCCTCGGCGGCGACGAACTCACCATTTTGCTCGCCGAGTTGCGCAGCGATCTCAACACTTACCTCGCGACCACGCCGCAAGCCGTGCGCACGCGCACGCTGGCGGACGTTATTGCGTTCAACAACCAGACCCCCGCGGAAACAGCCCTCTTCGGCCAGGACTTGTTCGAGCAAGCGCAGGCGACGCAAGGCGTGGAGGATCCCGCCTACCGCACCTCGCACGCCCGCGCGGCGACAGCGGCGCGCGCGACGATCGACACCATGATGCGCGAGCATCGTGTCGACGCGCTAGCGGCGCCGTCCCTGGGCGTCGCCTGGACCACCGACATCGTCAACGGCGACCATTATATCGGCGGCGGCGCGAGCCAACTTCCAGCCGTTTCCGGCTATCCGCACATCACCGTGCCGATGGGCCAAGTCGGCGGACTTCCGGTGGGTTTATCTCTCTTTGCCGAAGCGTGGTCGGAAGCAAAGCTGCTGGCGTTCGCCTATGCCTACGAGCAACGCGCGCAGGCGCGCACGCCGCCGCGCTATCTGCCCACCATCGCCAACGAAGACGCCTTCGCCACCGCGCTGCGGCCAGCGCAGCGCGACTGATTGTGCCCGCGCCGTAACATTGCCGCGAGAACGCCGGTTCCTGCCTTCAACGTCAGGAACTAGCCATCGCGCCTTCGGTTTAGCCGCCGGAGACGAAGCCATGTTCGATGGAGGGCCATTACCGCACGAACCAATCGAGCCTTGGCGCTCGTTCAAGCAGAAGCTCGACCGCCGCGCGCTGCTGCGTGATCGCCTGAAGGCGCTTGGCGCGTTCACGGGCATTGCCATCGGCGCGATCGCGGGCTTCGAAATGGTAATTGGCGGCGGCTTTGATTTCATCACGCCACGCACCGAAGTGCGCGAAGTCGCGCCTTCGCGTTACGTCACTGTGCAGCAAGTCCCCTGGTCGCCGCACGCGCAGGTGATCCCGCTATCGTCGACCGAGCCGCTATTCGCCGGGGATGTCACTCAGGTCGAAACCGCCGCCGATGACTTGGCTGGCGGGTATGATGATCCTTCGGCGCCGAACAACATCGCGTTTCCGGAAGTGAACGAAGACGAAATTCGCGCCCAGATCGCGGCGCTCTACGCCAACGATACCGGCCCTGACTATCAGGACGCTCCGATCGCCTATGAGGACGCGCCGGCGATTGATGAACCGAAAGCCGAGCCCGCTCCTGATCCATACGCCGAGGCGGAGGCGATGGTCAGAGAAGCGCTCGGCGGCTACAGCGCCGAGGATATTGCGCTAAGTCCGTCCTGATCAGCGCTTGCGGAGGCGCAGCACCTTGGTGAGGAAAGCCAGTTCGGTTTTCTCCAGCTCTAGTCCTGCTTCGCCGAACAGCGCCTCAAAATCTTCCTTCAGGTAGGAGCCGAAATACGGCTCGTGGAAGCCGACCGGGAAATACTCCAGCATGCGATCCAGATCGGGCGCATCGCCGGTCTGAATTGAATCCGCGAATACGAGCACGCCGCCCGGCTTCAAGATGCGCGCGATCTCGCGCGCCGTTTCGCGCCGCACCCGCGGCGGCAATTCGTGGAAAAGATAGACGCACGTCACCGCATCCAGGCTCGCATCCTCGAACGGCGCCTGCTCGACCGCGCCGTTGACGATCTCCACGTGCGGCCACTTCTCCAGCCGTTTGCGCGCTTCGTCGCAATAGGCCGGCGAGAGGTCCAAACCCGTCGCCTTGATGCGCGGGAATGCGGCCAGCATCTGCGCGAGAAATCGCCCATTGCCGCAGGCCAAATCGACCAGCTTCACGCGCCGCTGATCCTTGCCCTTCAGCGCGCGCGCCAGCGAGCCAAGCGCAATGCGCCGCATCGCGTCAGCGGCGCCGCCGAACAGAATCTCCACCTGCGTATCGTAAAGCCGCGCACTCTCCTCAGAGAGCCAGCCGCCGCTCTGATAGTGGAAATTCTGCAGATAATAAGTCGGGTAGCGCCCGTCGCCCGCCTGCTCGCGCACTTCGGTCCCGTCCCGCTGCAGTCGCCGCGCGTCGACATTCGGCAGATCGCGGAAGAAGCGTGCTGAGTTGCGCAGCGCCGAG
>DASPMA010000304.1:0-2206 GCA_035627335.1 Binatia bacterium | reverse complement strand
TGCGCCTCCGCCAACTCGATGGCCTTCGCCAGCATGCCGCTGCCCTTGTCCGCCGCCGGCGTCAGCACGACTTTAGCGCCGAGAAAGCGCATCAGCCGCCGCCGCTCGATCGAGAAATTCTCCGCCATGACGATCACCAGCGGATAGCCCTTGCGCGCGCAGACCATGGCAAGGCCGATGCCGGTGTTGCCGCTGGTGGCTTCGATCACGGTCTGCCCGGGCTTGAGCGCGCCGCTGCGTTCGGCGTCCTCGATCACGGCGAGCGCGAGGCGGTCCTTCACCGAGCCGCCGGGATTGAAGCTTTCGATCTTGGCGAACACCTCGACGTCTTTCGGCGCGAGGTTGGCGAGCTTTACCACCGGCGTGCGGCCGATCGTGTCGAGGATGGAGTTGTATTTCATGTTGGTCTCACAGCGCGCCAGGCGGCGATGATGGCGTCGCCCAGGCGGTCGATGTCGGCCTCGGTAAGCGGGCCGGAAATGATGGAAAGCCGCATCACCCAGCGGTCGCGCCAGCCGCTGCCGCCGGCGAAGACGACATTGTCCTGTTGCAGGCGTTCGATTACGGCGCGGGTCGCGGCGTTGCGTGCTTCAATATCGCCGTCGCCGAAACCCAGAATGACCTGGTTGAGGACGACATCGTTCAGCACTTCGATGCCGGGCTCTTTGCTGACGCGCTCAGCCACGCGCTTGGAAAACGCGCAATGATTGCGCACCATTTGCGCGATGCCTTCGCGGCCGAGCGCCTTGATCACGGCCCACGCCGCAAATCCGCGCGCGCGGCGCGAAAGCTCCGGCGCATAGAGCGATGGATCGTGTTCGATCTCGCCGCCCTTTGGCAAATAGCTGGCGGCGATGGTCATGGCGCGGCGATGCGCTTCGCGATCGCGCACGAAGACGAGCCCGCAATCGTAGGGCAGCTGCAGCCATTTGTGGCCGTCGGTCGCCCACGAATCTGCCTGGTCGAGACCTTCGACCATCGGCGCCATTTCCGGCACGGCGCGCGCCCACAAGCCGAACGCGCCGTCGATGTGCAGCCACGCGCCGTGTGAATGGCAAATCTTCGCCATCTCGCCGATGGGATCGAAGGCGCCGGTGTTGATTTGTCCGGCTTGGCCGATGACGATGGCCGGGCCCGCGCCTTGCGCCAGCGCGCGCGAGAGCGCTTCGGGCTTCATGCGGCCTTGCGCGTCGGTGGCGATCGGCTCGGCGGTTTCCGAGCCGAAGCCCAAGAAGCGCAGCGAAGCGTAGACGGTGGTGTGCGCATCGGCGCCAATGAGCACGCGCACATGCGGCGCGCCTTGCAGGCCCTTGGCTTCCACATCCCAGCCGACGCGGCGCAGCACCTCGTTGCGCGCGGCGGCGAGGCCGACGAAGTTCGCGATTGTCGCGCCGGTGACGAAGCCGACCGAGCTTTCCCTCGGCAGACGCAGAATATCGAGCAGCCAATCGCCCGCGACTTTCTCCGCGATCGCCGCGGCGGGCGTGCCGGCGTACATGCCGGCGTTTTGCCCCCACGCGCTGGTGAGCATGTCCGCGGCGACGCCTGTTTCGTGCGAGGCGCCGATCACCCAGCCGAAAAAGCGCGGGCCGGCCATCGCCATCAGGCCCGGCTCGGCCGCCTGCGCCAGCGCTTCGATGATCGCCGCGCCGTCCTCGCCGCGCTCGGGCGTCGGGCCGTTGAAGCGCGCCAGCATGTCCGGCGGCGCGATGGTTGGGCGGGGTGGCCGGTTTGCCAATCCGGCGCGGAAGGCTTTGGCGTGTTTCAGGGCAATGTCGAACGGGTGCATTGAGGTCTCATACGCAGCAGATGCAAAAGACGTTGCATGACGCAGGTCATGCGTCACGCAACGCCTAGCGTCGGGGAGGCTTATATCACGCCGCGGGGCGGATGTTCTGGTTGACCCGGAAAAGATTGGTGGGGTCGTATTTTTTCTTCACCGTGGCGAGCCGCTGGTAGTTCGGGCCATAGCTGGCCTGCACGCGGCCTTCGACCTCATCGTCGCTCATGAAATTCACATAAGCGCCGCCGAGATTGTACGGGTGCACCGCTTCCCAATAGCCGCGGCCCCATTTCTTGAGGTCGTCAGACTGTTTGGGATCGTCCGAGATCGAGGCGATCACCATGGACCAGCGCGCATCGCGCGTCGGCCAGGCGGTGGCGTCGGCGGCGACTTTGTGCACCGCGCCGTCGATCGGATAGAGGT
>DASPMA010000303.1:0-2533 GCA_035627335.1 Binatia bacterium | reverse complement strand
GCGGCGAGGTCCGAATTGGGCCAGTTTGCCGGCGCGGATTTCGGAGACTTCAGATGAGCTTGATTGAGAATGCGCGCGGCGCGGCCGTGGCGCTGACGGCGTTGGTGTCGGCCGGCGCGGCGTATGCGTCGCCAGAGGAAGATCGCGCGACCGTGGCGGCGCTCGACACAGAGTATCAGGCTGCGGTGGAGCGCAATGATGCGGAGGCGATGGCGCGCATTCTCCATCCGGATATGATTCTGGTGGTTGGACGTGGGACGGTGTTCACGCGCGAGGATTTGCTTCGCTCGGCGCGTGAGCGCGACATTGAGTATGAGCATCAAGTCGAAGACGAGGGCACGCAGACTGTACGCCTGTACGGTGAGAACACGGCCATTGTCACGGCGCGGCTGTGGTTGAAGGGCACACCGCGTGAGGGCGAGGCCTTCGATCGGCGGCTATGGTTCAGCGACACGTACGTGCGCACGCCGGAGGGCTGGCGCTATGCGTTTGGGCAGGCTTCGATCAGCTTGCCGGATTGAACGCTTTGATCAGCAACACGACAGCGTCGGCGCCGGCTTTGCGGTCTTCGGCGATCTCGGTGTATTCGGGCGACGTGGCCCAGGCGCGGAAGGCGGCGCTGTCGGCGAACTCCATCAGCACGACCTTGTTGCGGTCCCACCATTGGCCTTCGAGCACGCGCGGCGCCTCATCGGCGGCGAGCAGTTTGCCGTTGTATTTCGCGAGCACTGGCATGAAGCGCGCCATGTAGCGGCCGTAGCGTTCGGCGTCGTGAATGCGCAATTGTGCGAGCGCGTACACGGTCATTGGCGGAAGCGCAGGCGTGCGCAGACCTGATCGGGCGAGTAGGGGACAGCCTCGGTGACGCCGTCAGGCCGCGTTTCGAATTGAATCTCTTGGCGCAGGCCGACGACCCATAATTGTCCGTCGGGCGCCGTATATGTGCCGACGGCAGCAGGACCTTGCGGGCCGCAGAAGAATGCGCCCTCGTTGGCGCCGCGTTCGCCGCTGACAGCGTGATAGAGCGTCGTCGCTTCTTCGCCGGGGATTCCCATGATCTGTGCGAGCGGTCCGCCGGGAGCGGAGGCAGCCAGATCGTTGGCTGTGTGATTGCCTTGCTGAAAGGCGAGCGAGCGGCCGTCAGCGTGGCGCAGGGTCATCGTCACCACGGGGTCAGCGCCTGCCGCGCTGGGCCCCTGCGTAGAGGTGACGCGCGTAATGCGTTCGCCAACGGCGAGCGAAGTAGCGGCGTCGGCGGCTGTGAGCGTGTCCGTTGTGACCGATGCCGGCGTCGTGCAGGCCGCGAGGATCAGCGCTGAGGCGAAGATCAGTTTGCGCATCGTCATCTCCTTCATGCCGGGTTCTGCGGCTGCGGCGGCGGAGTTTGCTGTCGCTTTTTGGCGGCATTGCGGGAGAGCATGTTGAGCCCTTCCACCAAGGCCGAGAACGCCATCGCCGCGTAGATGTAGCCTTTCGGCACGTGAACCCCGAAGCCTTCGGCGATCAGCACCATGCCGATCATCAGCAAGAAGCCGAGCGCCAGCATGACAATGGTCGGGTTCTTGTGAATGAAATTGGCCACCGGATCGGCGGCAAGCAACATCACGGTGACGGCGACGACCACGGCGGCGACCATGATCGGAATGTGCTCGGTCATGCCGACGGCTGTGAGAATGGAATCGATCGAGAACACAAGGTCCAAGAGGATGATCTGGAAGATCGTCGAGCCGAAATTCACAGTGACGGCGCGCGAAGTGTCGAACACGCCATCGTCCGGCGAGGGATCGACGTTGTGGTGAATCTCTTTGGTCGCTTTCCAGACCAGGAAGAGACCGCCGGCGATCAGGATGAGATCACGCCAGGAGAAGGCGGTTTCGAAGTCGGGCACGCCATGGTCGTTGATTGGCCCCCGAAAGCCGAGGTCGAAGAGCGGCGCCGTCAGTCCGACGATGAAGGCGATGGTCGACAACAACACCAATCGCATCACGAGCGCGAGGCCGATGCCGATGCGGCGCGCGCGCCCGCGCTGATGCTCAGGGAGTTTGTTGGTCAGGATCGAAATGAAGATCAGGTTGTCGATGCCGAGCACGACTTCCATCACGATGAGCGTAATCAGCGCGGCCCAGGCGGCCGGATCCGACAAAAGCGGCGCGATATCCCAATCCATGTGTGGCTGGTCCCCTCGAAGCAATCAGCGCTCGATGTAGGGGATTGCCGCGGGGGCGGGAAGGCGTCTGATCGCCAATTAGTCCATATTCGGCAAGGGCGGAGGAGGCCCACGCGCAGCGAAAGCGGAGGGATGGGCAGCAGTGCTTGCGCCTAGGCGCGATGGATCATTGAACTCGATCCGCCAGCGGATCAGCTGCAAGCTTGTGATCGCGTCAGGCGGAGCCTTGCGAGTTCAGCGTCCAGGGCGGCGTACAACTCGTCCGCCACTTCCATCTCGCCGGGCACATGCCGGTCAAGCCGGGCGCCGTTGTGCTCAAGGAAAAAATGATCCTGATCCGCCAAGGTGATGGCGGTCAGCGGAGCG
>DASPMA010000302.1:0-2844 GCA_035627335.1 Binatia bacterium | reverse complement strand
CTGCCAATCGTCATCTTTCATGCGCAGCATGAGGCCGTCCTTGGTGACGCCGGCGTTGGCGACGAGAATGTCTAGCCGCCCGCCCAGCGCCTGCTCGGCTTGGCCGACGAGCGCATCGACGGCGGCGCTGTCGGAGAGATTGCACGGCGTGATCGGATGATCGCCGCCGATTTCGCCTCGCAGCTTCTCCAGCGCTTCAACGCGCGTGCCGGAGAGCGCGACACGCGCGCCTTGCGCTGCGAGCGCCTTGGCGATCTCCCCGCCAATACCGCCGGATGCGCCCGTGACCAGCGCGGTTTTGCCTTGGAGTGAAAACATGAAAGCTCCTGGGTTGGCCTGACCTATTCCCGCCCTGACCTCGCTGCAAGTTCTGCTAGGAACAGCGGCGGAGGGAGTGATGACGTTTTCCGGACTGGACCTCGCGAACGCGATCAAGGCGGGGCGCTCCCCATCTCCGCCGCCGCCCTGGGTCGAGCACATGCGTGTGCACATCGAGAACCCGATTCAGAGCGTGGAGGTCGGGCGTATCGTTACGGCGTGGACGGCCGGCCCGCAGTTTTCGTTGGGGGACGGCTATGTGCAGGGCGGACTGTTGGCGGCGATGGCGGACGGTGGCCAATGGCTCGCCATCGCCACCACGCAGGATGCGATCGAGCCGTGGGTGACGCTCGACCTGCACACGCGTTTTGTGCGCCGGATCAAGGCTGGCGAAAGCGTCGAGATCGAACATCGGGTGGTGAACCGGTCGAAGACGAGCGCGATTGTCGAGACGACATTCACATTGGCTGACGGAAAGCTCGCGGCGAAAGTGACGGGCGGTTGGCGCAAACCTGAGATGCGCCCAGCGTCGAGCGAGTAGCTACTCGGCAAGCATCGCGGCGAGCTTGGTCACCGTGTTCCAGTTGCGCGCCGTGGCGAGCTTGGGGAGCTTCAACTTCGACGGGCCCTGGCCCTTGGGAAACTTGATGTAGAGGCAGTTCTTGCCCTGCTTGATTTCCTCGCCGGTGAACGAAGACTTCTGCATCGCTTCCATTTCCACCTCGCTGGCTGGGCCGCGCATGAAATTTACGACCATGAAAGTGGAATTGGCCTTCGTGAACGCCTTGAACGGATTGGCGGCGATGATGGCGTCGAGTTCGGCGCCGGTGCGAACGAACACATCCGTCTTCAATTCCAGTTCGTCGAGGATAAGCTTCTCCAGCTTCGCCTCGAGCCTGGCGCCCTTTTCCTTGGCCTCGAGCACGACGTTGCCGCTGGCGAGCAGCGTCTGTACCTCCGTGAAGCCAGCGCCCTCGCACAGCGCGCGCAATTCCGCCATGATGACTTGGCGCTTGCCGAGATTGACGCCGCGAAGCAGCGCGACCTGCCGCATCACACGGTCTTCGCGAAGGCTTCCAAATCCCCCGGCTCATTCAGCGCCAACGCTTCGGCATCCGGCGCGTTGCGCTTGACCATGCCGGAGAGCTGTTTGCCGGCGCCGACTTCGACAAAGCGCGACACGCCCCCGCCATGCGCCATCCATTCGATGCTTTCGCGCCAGCGCACGCGGCCGGTGACTTGCTCGACCAGCAGCTTGCGCACCGTCGCGGGCTCGCTGACGGGATGCGCGGTCACGTTGGCGACGAGCGGCGGCGCGAACGGCGCGATGGACACGCTCTCCAGCGCTTCCGCCATGGCGTCGGCGGCAAGCTGCATCAGCGGCGAATGGAACGGCGCGGAGACGTTCAGCGGAATGGCGCGCGCGCCTTTCTCTTTTGCGGCTGCAAGCGCGGCATCGACGCCGGCCTTCGAACCGGAAATGACGACGTTGCCGACGTTGTTGTCGTTCGCCACCACGACGACGCCCGCGCTCGCACCGGCCTTCGCAATCTCTTCGGCCAGCGCCACATCAACCTTGCCGATCAGCGCCGCCATGGCCCCTTCGCCGACCGGAACGGCCGCCTGCATGGCCTGCCCACGCTTGCGAAGGAGGCGCGCCGCGTCCGTGACGGTGAGCGCTCCAGCGGCGGCGAGCGCGGAATATTCCCCAAGCGAATGGCCCGCTACATAAGCCGCCTTCGACGCCTTCACGCCGAACTCGCGCTCCAACGCGCGCATCGCCGCCATACTCACAGCCATCAAAGCGGGCTGTGCATTTGCGGTCAGCGTCAGCTCCTCCGCGGGGCCCTCGAAGACGAGGCGCGAGAGCTTTTCGCCCAGCGCTTCGTCGATCTCCTGAAACACTTCGCGCGCCGCGCCGAACGCATCGTGCAGGCTTTTGCCCATTCCGGGTGCTTGGCTGCCCTGGCCGGGAAATATGAAAGCGATCGTCATGGGGCGCGTCCTAGCTCAGTGACCCATTCGCGACAATCGCCACATGAACTCGATTTTACCGCGTTCTGATTGACAGAAACCGCTGGACGCGCGGAAGTGACGCTCGGGACGTTTCATTCGCAAGCGCCGTTTGCGCGCCGCCGGTGGCGGCGACGAGTGCGCTTGTGTGAACGAGCTCGTGGGTCTGGGGGGACACACTTGCGTGGGCGTGACGCGCCTGCGTTGAGAGGGGGACCCGCCGATGCGCGCTCGGACTCTTTTCCTCGTACTCGCTACGCTGCTGCTCGCTTTGCTGAGCGCGCGTCCCGCCGAAGCCACCGGCAATCACTGTCACCACGGCAGCACCTGCAACAGCGGCGGCGGCACCAATGGGCAGAACGGTCAAAACGGGCAGAACGGACAGAATGGTCAGAATGGGCAGAATGGCTTCAACGGCCAAAACGGCGTGAATGGGCAGAACGGCGTGAACGGCCAGAACGGCGCCAACGGCGAGAATGGCGCGAATGGTCAGAACGGTTTGAATGGCGAGAA
>DASPMA010000301.1:0-2655 GCA_035627335.1 Binatia bacterium | reverse complement strand
GCCGGCGCCCAGAGCTGCATCGCCACCACCATTGGCGCAATGTCGTCCGCAAGCGCCAGCGCCACGTACTGGATGCCGAAATGCAGCGGCCCCACGAATAGCAGCATCAGCGCGAACGGCTTCCAGCGCTCCATCGGCGGCGGCTTCATGAAGAAAATCAGCAGCGGCACGACCAGCGCGAAGCGGAACACCAGCGTCAGCATCGGCGTCAGCGAGTCGATCGCGATCTTCGCCAGGATGTTGTTCACGCCCCAAATGAACGCGATCGAAATGAGCTGCAGGAAATCGAGCGGCGCGAAGGCGCGCGATGGGGGCGTCACATGCGAGCGCTACGCGCTGGCCGACAGAGTCGCAAGAGCGCGCGACGAATGGCCGGGACTCATGAGTGCATGGCCGCTAACATCGCGCCATGCTCACACGCCGCGCCTTCGCCGCCTCCGCCGCCGCGCTTGCGGCTTGTCAGAACGGCCAGACCGAAGAGGCGAATATGCCGCCTTCAGAACGGCAATGGCGCCAGGCGCCGGATGCGCCCTATGCCGTACAGGAGATCTATCCTGCGCTGCATCGCGGCAGGCTCTGGATCGCGGGCGGCTTCTCTCCCCAAGCCCGCGGCGCGACCGAGCGCGTGATCGTGTTCGACGTGGCGCGGCAAAGCTGGAGCGACGGCCCGGCGCTGCCGACGCCTTCGCATCATGTGCACTTGGCGTCGGTGCACGATGAACTCTGGGCGATCGGCGGCTTCATGGGCGGCGCATCGCGCGTGCAGTGGACTTGCACGACGCGCGTTCTGAAGCTCAGTGGCGACCGCTGGGTGGAAGGGCCTGCGCTGCCGAAACCCATCGGCGAGGCCGTGCCGATCGTGCACCTGAACCGCATCCACCTGATCGGCGGCCGCTCGCCGCTTGGCCAAGCAAACACGGATTGGAGCGACCAAGGCGATGTCGCCGATCACTTCGTCATTGCGCCGGACGAGGTCGCATGGTCGCAGGCCGAGCCATTGCCGCTGGCGCGCAATTCAGCGGCGGGCGTCAGCGATGGCGACCGGCTCCATGTCATCTCAGGCCGCACGGTCGCCAGCGGACAAACACCGCGCCATGACATCTACGATCCGCGCGCCGGCCGCTGGAGCGAAGGCCCCGCCTTCCCCGAACCGCGCGGCGGCTTAGCGGCCGCAGTGCTCGATGGGGCGATCATCGCTGGCGGTGGCGAGATATTTGAACCCGGCTCTGTCGGGACGGCGCTTTATCGCTTCGACGGCACGGCCTGGTCGCCCTTCGAAACGCTTCCCGTGTCCCGCCACGGCCACGGCTTTCTCGTGGCGAACAATTCGCTTTACGCCCTCGGAGGCGCTGAACGCGTCAGCGCCTCCGGCACAATGGCGCGGGTGGATGTGCTGAGCTGAGGCTCAGAACGGAATCTCGTCGTCGAGATCCTGATTGAAGCTTTCGCGCGGGCCGTCGCTGGAGCGCTTGGAGCCCGCCTTCGAAGTGAAGCCGCCGCCGTCGTCTTCGTAGGAGCGGCCGCCGCCATCGCCTTTTCCGCCGAGCATGGTGAGTTCGCCGCGGTAGCGCTGGAGCACGATCTCGGTCGTGTACTTCTCAACGCCGTTCTGTTCGTACTTGCGGGTCTGCAGCTGGCCTTCGATGTAAACCGTGGAGCCCTTCTTCAGGTACTGCTCGGCAACCCTGGCGATGTTCTCGTTGAAGATTACCACGCGGTGCCATTCGGTCTTTTCCTTGCGCTCGCCGGTTTGCTTGTCGCGCCAGTTCTCTGACGTCGCGACGGAGAGGTTCACGACAGGATCGCCGTTGTTGAGCTTCCGGACTTCCGGATCCTTGCCCAAATTGCCGATCAAAATCACTTTATTGACGCTGCCAGCCATGACGGCCTCCGTTTCCCTACGCTCACAAACCAAATCGACTGCGGAGTCCTCGAAACCCCAAGTGCTCGACCCAACCCTCGCCGCTAGACCCGGCGGATTTTTGTTCTTATTATGTTCTCACGAATCAGGTTCGCCTGCAAGGTTAAAGCGGGCCGGACCGAGCCGGGAGGGCGTGGCTCATGAATTCGCAGAGCATTTGCTGCGACCGGGGCGGCGGAAGGGTCGTTCCGCCCCTATCTAAGCGCCATCTCCAACATGGCGTCCCCGCTTGCCCGCCGATATGGGCTTGGGACCATTCGGCAGGACACCGCGCGTGACCAGAGCGCCCGCCCTCTTCGTCGGCCACGGCTCGCCGATGAACGCAATTGAAGACACGCCCTCCGCGCGCGGTTGGGCGGAGATCGCGCGTGCGTTTCCAAGGCCGCGAGCGGTCGTCGTCATCTCGGCGCACTGGGTGACGGAAGGCGTGAGGGTGACGTCCAACATCAAGCCACGCACCATCCACGACTTCGGCCGTGGTTTTCCGCAGGAACTCTTCGACATCCAGTATCCAGCTGAGGGCGATCCGATCCTCGCTCACGAGATCACAAAGCGGCTTAAGCCGTTCGGCGCTGAACTCGACGATAGTTGGGGCTTGGATCACGGCGCTTGGAGTGTCCTTCGCCGTATGTACCCCGATGCTGACGTTCCCGTTGTTCAGGTCAGCCTCGATATGCGGCGCAAGCCGGAAGAACACTATGCAATCGCCCAAGCGCTCGCGTCGCTCCGCGACG
>DASPMA010000300.1:0-8147 GCA_035627335.1 Binatia bacterium | reverse complement strand
TTACGAGTTCGGCGGCGGGCAAAGCTGCCGCGAGCGCGCGGGCCTGGCGCTTTGGGGAAACGATCTTGTCCTTCTCGGCGGTGATGATGACCGCAGGTGTGAGCAACTCGCCGTAGCGCGGCGCTTGCGCGGCGAATTCCGCATTGGTGTGGACGACGTCGAGCGCACTCGCTTGGAATGCGCGCGGACGGAAGATGAGGCCAAGGCCCGCTTCGTCGGCGTAATTCACAGGCGTTGCGGCGGGCCAGAAATTGTTGGCGACGCTGGCGTGCGCCAGCATTGGCGCTAGCCAAGGTATGATCAGCCAGCAGAAAAGATCGCCGAGCACCGGCGTTGCCGAGAGACGCGCCCACCACGCATTCTTGCCGGGATAAGGACACCCCGCCGGCGCGACCAGCACGAAGCCGCGCACGAGCTTGGGATGGTCCAGCGCGAGCCGCAGAGCAACGGCTGACCCTAGCGAGTGCGCGACGATGAGTGCGGGACCGCTGCCGGTTGCTTCCAGCACACGGGCGGCGCAGCGTGCTTGCGACGCAAGTGTGTGCGCGTCGCGCTTGGCGCGCGTGGAGTGGCCCATGCCGGGCCGGTCGTAGGCGATGACGCGATGGAGCGGGGAGAACTCGTTCGCAAGCGGGCCCCACAACTCCAGCAAATTGGAGCTGGCGCCGTGGATCAGCAGGAGGCGCGGCGCGCCCTCAAGGCCCGCTTCGCGCACCTGCAGCATCGCGCCGTGAGCTTCGACGAAGCGTCCTTGCGGTGGCCATTTTGCGTTAGCCCAGCGCACGTAGCGGCGTGCATTCCACGCCAGCGCCGCGATAGCCGCCGCCAGCGCGGCGGCCACGAGCAGAAGGATCATGCGTCGCGGCCGTCGACGCGCGGTTCGAGCCGGCGTACGCCCTGCGCGGCGGTCTCGTAGTTCGGATGGATCGCAAGCGCGGCACGATAGGCTTCCAGCGCGGCGCGATGCTGGCCGAGTTCTTCGTAAATGAGGCCCAAGCCGGTGAGGGCGCCGAAATGGCGCGGCTCGCGCTTTAACGTTTCCTGGATCGCGGCGATGGCGCCGGGGAAGTCTTCGCCGCGATAGGCGAGGTTGGCGCGTCTGTTCCAGGGCTCGGCGTATTCCGGCGCAAGGTCGCTGGCCTGATCGAGGAAGCGCTCCGCCAGTTCAGGGTCGCCATCGGACTCGGCGGCGGCGGCGCGTTCGAGCAGCACGTTTACCGTGGGCGAGCCGCTGTCGGACCAGCGCTGCCAGATCTGCTGTTCGATGGGGGCGGCCGTTTCGGCGTCGGGCGCCCGCTCCAGTTGTACGAATAAGGAGTCCAGTTCCGGGTCGGCGCGCGTGGGTTCGCGCGCGTTCGGCCCGCAAGCGGCGAGCGCCAAAACAGCTGCGAGAGCGAAAACGAAACGACGCATCGCGATTTGAATCGCGTTCATCTTACCTGAAAGTCACGCTGTCAGCGAGGGCCACGGGCGCCTGTGGGCTCCGATTGCGGCCTAATTCAGCCCTGTTTGGCCTTATAGCGCGGGTCGACCTTGTTGATGACGTAGACCCGGCCCTTGCGGCGCACGACCCGGCAAGCCCGGTGACGGGCTTTCAGCGACTTGAGGGACGACTTGACTTTCATGGCCTGGGATTCCGGGTCGAATTTGAAGGCGGGTACCTAAGGGGGAGGGCGGGGCATGTCAATTGCGGGGGACGTTGCCTGCGGCGCCCAACGCACTCTAGAGGCGTTTTGGGCCGATGATGGAGCGGTTTGGGATGGCGCGAGCGTTGATGTTGGCTGCGGCGGTTTCGCTTGCGATCGCTTGTGGGCCGACAGCGGGCGTGGCGCAGCCGAGCCCGACACCCCCGACGTTTACCTCGTCCGGCAACGGCGACTTCGACGCCTGGCGTGACGATTTCGCCCGCCGCGCCGTCGCGCGTGGGCGCGACCCGGCCGTCCTTGCCCGTCTGCTCAGCGGGGTCCGCCCGGACGATCGGGTGATTGAACTCGACCGCCGTCAGCCGGAGTTCGTTGCTCCGGTCTGGGACTACGTGAACAACCGCGTGACCGAGCGGCGCATAAATGACGGACGCGCGCTCAAGGCGGCGATCGGCCCGACGCTGGATGCTGTAGAGCAGCGCTACGGCGTGCCGAGCGGGATCATCCTCGGCATCTGGGGCCTCGAGAGTAATTACGGCGGTGCGGACCTGCCGTACAACCCCGCCGAAGCGCTCGCGACACTGGCTTACGAAGGGCGTCGGCGTGCGCAGTTCGAGGGCTACCTGCTTGCATTGACCGAGATGGTGGAGCGCCGGCTCGCCGATCAGAGCGAGTTGCGTTCGTCCTGGGCCGGCGCATTGGGCCAGCCGCAATTCATGCCGGACGTGTATCTCACCACCGCCGTCGATTGGGACGGCGATGGGCACCGCGACATTTGGAACAATCGCGGCGATGTTGCCGCTTCGATTGCCTACTATTTGCAGGATCGCGGCTGGCAGCGCGGACAGCCCGTGTTCGACGAAGTACGTCTGCCGGATGGCTTCAACTATGCGCTTGCGGACGGCGCCGCCCGCCCGGTCGCTGACTGGATCGAGCGCGGCGTGCGGCGCATCGACGGCGCGGAATGGCGCGACAGCGAGCGCATGCTCGAGTCGCAATTGTTCCTGCCGGCTGGTGCGGGCGGGCCGGCGCTGCTGTTGCATCCGAACTTCGCAGTGATCCGCCGCTACAACAACTCTGACCGCTATGCGCTTGTGGTGGCGTTGCTGGCGCGCGCGTTCGATGGGCGCAACTCTTCGCTTGTGCGCGATTGGCCGACGCAACTCGGCTCGCTCAATCGCGAGCAGACACTCGAACTGCAAACGTTGCTCAACGGTCTTGGCTATGACGCCGGCGCGCCGGACGGGTTGTTCGGATCACGCACGCGTGTCGCCGTGCGCGGATTCCAGGCCGACCAAGGCTTGGTGGCGGACGGCTTTCCGACGACCGCTCTGTTGGATCGTGTTCGGACGCGCGCCGGGATCACGTCAGAACCTGCGCGCACGCCGCGCGGCTTGCAACGCGCGGGCATTCGCGAATTGCAGCGCTTGCTCAACCGGCTCGGCTATGGCGCTGGCGCTGCGGACGGCCGGATTGGCGATCGGACACGCGCAGCGATCCGTGAGTTCGAGCGGGCGCGCGGCATGGAAGTGCGGGGACGGGCCACAGACGTGGTGCTAGAAGCGGCGCGCGCCGCCGCGAGCTAAGGTTGCGTCGGCTCGCTCGGCGGCGGGCCGTCGAGTTGCGCGTGGCGCAGCCGACGGCTGATGAGCGCGAACACGGTCATCGCCACCAGTACGGCAAGCGCAATCAGCAGCGGGGCAATCTCGTTGACTTGCTCGTAGACGACGCCCCCGACGAGCGGGGAGAAGACGAAGCCAGCGCCGTTGGTGGCGACCACGAGGCCGGCTGCCGCGCCTTGTTCTTCCGGTTTGACCGCAACTGAGGCGCCGCCGGTGAAGCCAGGTCTTGCGAGACCTGCGCCAAGTCCTTGCACGGCCTGCGAAACCAGAAGCGCGCCGAGGCTCGGCGCCAGAATCTGGATCGCCAGTCCAAAGCCTAGCAGCCCGGCGCCCCATGCCATCAACGCGCGCGGGCCGAACTTGAGACGCGGCAGCACCGCCATCTGCGTGGCAAGCAAGGCGAGCGCGTTGACCATGAAGCCGGCCGCGGTGAGTTCGGCGCCGCGACTGCCAGATACGCCCAGCCGGTCCATCGTGAAGAGACCGAACACCTGCACGGTGATCCCGGCAACGAGCGATAGAGCAAAGCCGTAGAGCAGATAAGCGGAGAGACGGCGGTCACCGATGAGTGCGAGTGAGTCCCGCCAGTCATTGCGCGGGCGCTGAATTTTGGGCGGCGTGTTCTCCGGCAGAAAGCGCCAGATCGAGAACGCGGCGCCCGCAGCAAGCACGGCGATCAGCCAGATCGGAAACACGAGGCCGAGCCACGCGGCAAGAGCGGCGCAAATCGCGGGGCCGAACGCTTGACCCATTGCAAACGCGGATGTGAGGCCAGCGAGCTGTTCGGTGCGCTCGAAGATAGTGGTCCGGTCCGCAATGTAGGCTTGCGCAGCGGGCGAGGAGGCTGAGCCGAACGCGCCGAATATCGAGCGGGCAAGCATGAGCGCAACGAAGAGCCCGGCGCCGGTGAGGACGGCGCTCTGCCCGAGCATTACCATGGCGCCGAACGAGGCCATCGACACCGCGTACGCAGCGAGCCCCAGAGCAGCGACGGGCTTGCGCCCGATTCGATCGGAAAGGCGCCCCCAGTAAGGGCTGGCGAACACCCACAGCAATGCCGAGAGGGAGAAGATCCAGCCGACGCTGGAGTCCGGCAGATTGAGTTGACGCACAAGCGGCGGCGCCACAGCGAGCAACATTGAATTGCCTGCGCCAATGATGAGCAGGCACATAAACAACAAACGGAATTGCCGGTTGCGCCCGATCGGCGCGTTTGGCGTCACGCTTTGCGACGTGATCGGATCGGGCGATGGAGAGTCGGGCATTTGCTCGGCCGCCTGCGTAAGCGCAACGTGGTACGGTGAAAAGAGCGCGCGAGCCCAATGTCGGCGCCGCCAGCTTGGCTGAAGGGAGTGTGAACGCGTCTGACGTAAGGCGTGTCCCGCGTCACAGCGTTAAGGCCAACGGCCTATTACCTTCACCTCATCGGATCGATGGTCGATCCGAACGGGAGATGGAAATGGCCAAGTTTTATTGCCTCGTCGCGGCGCTCGTCGTGTTTGCCCCGATGGCGTTCGCCACGTTGAACCAAGCGGCCCAGATCGTCGCCTAATGGGCGTCTTCGCCTAGGGGCTGACAATGCAATACGAAAACGCCTGAAGGGCGTCGGCTCAGAACCGGCGCCCTTCGTCACGTCTGCGGCATCAGTTTTGCCGCGAAGTCGTTCATTCCAGCATCAAATCGGCCCTGTAAGAGCCCAGGCTCCCACCAGATATGTTCTTGAAATGTTCCGAAATAGGACTATGATCCTACCTGATGGACAAAGATCGGCTGCATGGCCGCGGCGCGCGCACCAATGCGAGCGGCCGCTACGAGCGCTTCGCCTACGAAGCCTTCGATGATGGGTGGACGCCCGAAGAGGTGCAGCCGATCGAGACGATCGTCACACCGGAGCTGGCCAAGTCCATCATCAGCACCAACCAGAGCCCGGACGTTTCATTCGATCAGTCAATCAATCCGTATCGCGGCTGCGAGCACGGCTGCATCTACTGTTACGCACGCCCAAACCACGCTTATGTTGGGCTTTCGCCCGGCATCGATTTCGAGACCAAGCTGTTCGTGAAAGCGAACGCGGCCGAGTTGCTGGAAGCAGAGTTCTCCAAGCCGAGCTACCGGCCGAAGACGATCATGCTCGGCGGCGTCACCGACATCTACCAGCCGATCGAGCGCGGCTACGGCGTCACGCGCGCAATTCTCGAAGTGATGGAGCGGTGGCGCCATCCCGTTTCGCTCATCACTAAGTCGCAGCTAGTGATGCGCGACATCGATATTCTTGCACGTCTCGCAGAACGCGGCCTCGCCAAAGCGGCAATCTCGGTGACGACGCTCGAACGTTCCATCGCGCGCGTGATGGAGCCGCGCGCGGCGGCGCCGCATCGGCGCATCGAGGCGGTCCGCGCGCTGGCGCAAGCGGGCGTGCCAACCACCGTGATGGTCGCGCCAATCGTGCCGGCAATCAATGACTGCGAGATTGAAGCAATCCTGGAGGAAGCAAGTCAGGCCGGCGCAACGTCAGCCGGCTATGTCGTGTTGCGGTTGCCGCTCGAAATCAAGGACCTGTTTCGCGAATGGCTATACGTGCACTTTCCCGACCGCGCGACGCGTGTGATGTCGATCGTGCGGCAAATGCGCAACGGGCGCGACTACGATCCCGAATGGGGCAAACGCCAGAAGGGAGAGGGGCCATACGCCAAGCTGATCGCCGATCGCTTTGCGAACGCGCTGCGCAGGTTCGGCTTGGACAAGCCGCGCATGCCGCTCGACACCACGCAATTCCGCCGCCCGCTCGATGCCGGCGGCCAACCAGATCTGTTCTATGATTTGGCCGAATCGCAGCCCGCGAAAGCCGCCGCGGAAGACAGCGCCGCATGGACGGAAAAATAGTTGGCAATAAATGCAACTATTATTGACATCCACTGCGCATGAGCTGACTTAACGGGGCGGCAGGAGAACGCGATGGCCCGTGGCCCGAGCAAACATGCGCTTGCGTTCATTTTCCTCACTGTGCTCATCGACACCATTGGCTTCGGCATCGTCATGCCGGTGATGCCGCAGCTGATCGTCGAGCTTACCGGCCGGCCGGTCGCGCAGGCGACATTTATCGGCGGCTGGCTGCTGACGAGCTACGCGGTGATGCAATTCATGTGCGGGCCGATTGTGGGCAATCTCAGCGATCGCTTCGGCCGCAGACCGGTTCTGCTCGCCTCTCTCGCCGCCTTTGCGATCGATTATGCCTTGATGGGCTTTGCGCCGAGTTTGGCTTGGCTGTTCCTTGGCCGCTTGCTCGCGGGCGTCGCCGGCGCCGTCTATTCGCCTGCTTGGGCCTACGTCGCGGACGTCTCGCCGCCGGAAAAGCGCGCTCAGAGTTTCGGCGTCATGGGCGCCGCCTTTGGCGTCGGCTTCATCCTTGGACCTGCTTTGGGTGGCCTGCTCGGGGAGTTGGGGCCTCGCGCGCCATTTTTCGCTGCGGCCGCCCTCGGCGCGCTCAACTTCCTGTACGGCCTAATCGTGCTGCCGGAGAGCTTAACCGCGGACAAGCGGCGCAAGTTTGCATGGAAGCGCGCCAATCCGCTGGGCACGCTCTTGTCGCTGAAGCGCTATCCCGCCGTGATGGCGATCGCCGGCGCGGTTTTTCTCTGGCAGCTCGCGCACCAGGTCTATCCTTCGTCTTGGTCGTTCTTTGCGGAGATTCGCTACGATTGGAGTCCGGGTGAGATCGGCGCGTCGCTTGCGTTCGTCGGCCTGCTGATGGCGTTCACGCAGGCGGTGCTGACAGGCCGCATCGTCAAAAAACTGGGCGAGCAGCGTGCTGTCATCATCGGCCTCGCCAGCGGCGCCGTAAGCATGGTGCTGGTCGCGTTTTCAGACGCCGGCTGGTTCGCTTATGTCGCGATAACGGCGGGCATGCTGCAGTTCGTGGCATACCCATCGATGAACGCGATCATGTCAAAGCAGGTGCCGCCCGACAGCCAGGGCGAGCTGCAAGGCGGCGTTTCCAGCTTAATGAGCCTCACGACGATCATCGGCCCGCTGCTGATGACGCAGATTCTGGGGCGCTTTTCCGGCGCCGGCGCACCGATCTATTTCCCGGGCGCCGCCTTCCTCCTGGCGGCCGTGCTCGCCATTTTTGCGCTCCTCATCGTCCTCCGCGCTGGAGCCAAAGCGCCCGCTTCCGCGTTGCCCGAGGCCGGACCCGCGGGCTAGGGTTCCGCCCACGGGAGGCACGCCATGCGCATCGACAATCAGCGTCGTTCGGACAATTTTCGCGATAGCGGCCGCGGCGTTGGCGGCGGCGCTGGGATTCCCGCCGGCGCGCTGATCGCGCTGGTGAGCCGGCTCGGCATTCGCGGCGTGCTCCTGATCGGTTTGCTGTTGCTGGCCGTCTATTTCTTCATGCCCGGCATGCGCGGGCCTCTGATGGGCATGATAGGGCTCGGCGGCGGATCGACCGAGTCTTCTGGCAGCACATGCGAACAGCACGGCCAAGCGTGCGACTTCTCACGCGCCGTGCTCGGCTCGACGGAGGATGTCTGGCGCGCTCAGTTTCAACAGAACCGCTTGCCGAACTACGGCGCGCAAACGGGAGCCTACCGCGATCCGACGCTCGTAGTGTTCACCGATAGCGTCAGCACCGGTTGCGGCAGCGCGCCGTCTTCGGTTGGCCCTTTCTACTGTCCGGCGGACGGCAATCTCTATATCGACCCAAGCTTCTATGAGACGATGCAGACGCGACTGAATGCGCCGGGCGATTTCGCGCAAGCCTATGTGATCGCGCATGAAGTCGGTCACCACGTGCAGAATCTCATCGGCGCCACACGTCATTCGGTGCCAGGCGAAACGCAGAACCAGACCTCGGTGCGCGTCGAGCTGCAGGCCGATTGCT
>DASPMA010000299.1:0-2994 GCA_035627335.1 Binatia bacterium | reverse complement strand
TCGAGGAGGACGTTCACTTCTTGGGTTTGAGGAAAGTTTCAGCGATCTCGGCGTCGAGTGCGCTGTCGGGCTCCGGAGCCTTGAACGCGCCCTTGGCAACGCCGATGCGCTGGCCGACGGGCGCCGTCACCGGCACCAGCTTCGCGGCGGGCTTGCCGTTGCGCGCAATAACGATCTCGCTCTCGGCGCCGCTTTCCAGGGCTTCGACGAGGCGCGAGAGGTTCGATTTGGCGTCGAGCATGTTGACGATGGACATGACCTATCTTAGCTAATTTTAGCTAATCGGTCAACCCGCGGCGCGTAGGGTCTGCTTTTCGCACCAAGGAGACGTGCCAAATCCTACTGACCAAAGCTACATTCTGAGCATGAGCCTGAATTTGCTCTCAGGTCGCTTGGCGCAGGTGACTGGTCTTATCGTAGCGCTTCTGTTTGGTGCGATGGCTTGGCACGCGCAGCCAACTTCCGATGGTAAGCTCAATGTCTCAAGCATTTGTTGATGCAATGGGATGCCTAGAGACATGCTGTTTATTGCAGGCATCGGCCTTTTCATTTTCGTCGTTGTACCGCCGTGTTCGCCGCGATTGGCGATGTGGGCAACCTAGCCAAGAACCAACCTGAACAACGCACGTCTGCATGGCGCTAGGGCCAGCGTCCGCTCCTCCGAAGAATAACGGACTCCGCCGCTAATTCTCCCGCCCCCAGTTCGGCGCGGGCGTGTCTTGGCCTGCTTCGATGACTTCGCGGCGCATGCGGCGGGCGCGGTCGAAGAGAGCGTAGAGTGCATCGCCCTCGCCCCAGCGGATGGCGCGCTGAAGTGCGGCGAGGTCTTCGGAGAAGCGGCCGAGCACTTCGAGCACGGCTTCGCGGTTGTTGAGGAAGACGTCGCGCCACATGGTGGGATCGGAGGCGGCGATGCGGGTGAAATCGCGGAAGCCGGAGGCGGAGTATTTCACGACTTCGCTTTCGGTGACGCTTTCGAGGTCCTCCGCCATCGCGACGATGTTGAACGCGATCAAGTGCGGCAGATGGCTGGTGACGGCGAGCACCACGTCGTGGCGATCGGGCGCCATGCGCTCCACTTGCGCGCCGAGCGCGCGCCAGAATTGTTCGAGCCGATCGACGGCGGCAGCGTAGGCGTCGGTTTGTCCGTTCAGCGGCGTCAGGATGTGCCAGCGATTGTGGAAGAGCGCGGCAAAGCCCGCGTCAGGGCCGGAGTGCTCCGTGCCGGCGATCGGGTGACCGGGAATAAAGTGTACGTTCGCGGGTAGTTTCTCGGCGACGGCGGTGACGACGGCTTCCTTTACTGAGCCAACGTCAGTGATGATGGCGCCGTCCTTCAGGCCGCCCGTGCAAGCAGCCGCCGCGGCGCCCATGGCGCCGACGGGCACGGCAAGCACGACGAGGTCGGCGTTGGCTACGGCGGCTTGCGGGTCGTCAAGCACTTCGCCGAGGCCGAGTTCGCGCGCGCGCTGGCGCACGGCGGGATCGGCGTCGTAGAGCGCAATCGCGTTGGCCGCGCCGTGCTCACGGGCAGCGCGGGCGATGGACGCGCCGATCAGGCCGACGCCTACTATCGCGATGCGGTCGAAGATTGGCATCAGATGCGTGCGTAGGAGCCGAGGACGCGGACGCTATCGAGGCCGTAGCGCGTAAGCGAACCGACGCGCGGATCGTCGGGGCCAAGAAAGCCTTCAATGCGAATCATCACTTTGGGGTCGCCGCGCGCGATCTCGCGGCCGGTGAGGCCGCTGTCGTTGAGGGCGCGCTGGAGGCGGTGGTTACGGTCGAACGCCATGACGATGGTGACGTCCTCGCCCGCTTCCTCCGGCGGCGAGGCGGCGAACACGGCGGCTTTGGGGCCCTGGTCGTCGCTCTCGCGCAGCACCGGGAGCGCGGCGATGATGTGGAGCTGGTTGTAGCGTTGCTCCGTCAAGGCCGGCCACCAGGAGCCGACGTTCGGCGCGGCCGGCCATGGCGTGACGGCGACCCAGGATTGGGGATTGTCGGCCGCGCGCTTCAGCGCGTCGGTCGGCTCGCCAGCGAAATCAATACGCGCTCTGGCGCCGAAATGGCGGCGCGCGAGATCGTGAAGGCGGAAATCCTTCGGGTTGCCGCCGACGGCGACGTCAATAACGCGCTGGCGCCGAAGCGATGCCGCGATCAGGGCGCGCCAAAGTTCGACCACCAACTCGCGCTCAAGCGGCGCCGGCGCGCTCGCAACGAGCCGGCGGAGCATCGCGACTTCGCGGCCGGGGCGGATCGGCAAGCCGGCTTGCGGCGCTTTTGCGGCTGTTAACTTATCGACGATCTGCAGCCGCTCGGCGATGAGCGACAGCAACGTGGAATCGATCCCGTCGATTTCTCGGCGGATCGTTTCGATCGGATCACTCGGCGGGGGGGCCTTGCCGTCCATTACCGCCGCGACATTAGAAGCTTTCGCCGCTTGCGCCAACGTCTCGCGCGCTCAACGCGTCATCAACAGCTGCACTTAGCGCCGGGGGATGCGCGCCAAGGCGAAAACTATAGACTCCGCACATGATTCACGCGGCGGCGAAGGTTCAGGCGGCGGGGGGGGTGCGCACCCTCTCATTCGATGCGAGCGCACCGTTACAGCTCGCTAACGGCGAAAAACTCGCGCCGCTAACCATAGCGTTCGAAACGTACGGCGCCCTCAATCTTGAGCGCACAAACGCCGTGCTGGTGTGTCACGGGCTGACGCACGATCAGTTCGTAGCGAGTCCCAACCCGATCACCGGCCGGCCGGCGTGGTGGCCCCGCATTGTCGGGCCTGGGCGGCCGATCGACACCAACCGTTTCTTCGTTGTGTGCGCCAACGTGCTTGGGGGATCGATGGGAACGACCGGTCCCGCTTCACCGGGGGCGGATCGCCAGCCGTACGGCTTGCGCTTTCCGCCCGTCACAGTGTCGGACATGGTGCGTGCACAATCCATGCTCGTGGAAGCGCTCGGCATCGAGACGCTGTTCTTGGCGATT
>DASPMA010000298.1:0-2191 GCA_035627335.1 Binatia bacterium | reverse complement strand
GGCTCGCTCTCTTCTTCCGCCAGCGTGACGACGCCGAGCGGCGACGAGCCCCACGCCAGGATCGGCGGATCGAGGCCGGCGGCCTTCACCTCTTTCGGGCGCACCCAGGAAAGTTCGGTCGAGCCGCCGCCGATATCGACGATGAGCGCCACGTCGGCTTCCGGCTCCAGCAAGCTGGCGCAGCCGAGTACGGAGAGGCCCGCTTCTTCTTCCGGCTCAATGATCTTGAAATCGAGGCCGAGGTCTTGGCGCACACGGTTGAGAAACGTCTCGCCATTCGCGGCCGCGCGGCAGGCTTGCGTCGCAACGCAGCCGACAGCGACAGGCGAGCGCGCCTCCAGGCGCTGCGCGCAGGCGACCAAGGCCTGGTAGGCGCGCGCCATCGCCGTTTCGCTCAGACGGCCGGTGTGCGCCAAGCCCTCGCCCAAGCGCACGATGCGCGAGAAGCCGTCGACGACGCGCAAACCGCCCGCGCCGTCGGGCGCGGCCATCAGCATCCGGCAATTGTTCGTGCCCAGATCGAGCGCGGCGAACAGCGGCGCGCGCGATTTGGGCGCTTTGCCGCCAGCGCGCGCAGCGCCGCTCGGCTTGTCCCGTGCCATTGCAAAAACGTCCTGCGGGGCTCGCCCCGCGAAAGCCAAGTTGGCGGTAATGCTAAAGGTTTTCCGGCCGGACGAAAGTGGCGTTCAGGCAGGATTCAGCCTGAATTTTCCCTGCGTTAGCCGCGCCACACCCCGCGCACACAAATCCGTGTGCTGGGGACCGAAACTTGCTGCGCGCGTTCTACCACCTACCTAACAGGAGCGAGAGGATTGTTAGAGGAGGGTGTTGGAGGAGAAGATGCGCGAAGCGAAATTCACCATTGGTCAGGTGGTTAAGCACCGTCTCTTCCCGTTCCGGGGCGTCGTGTTCGACGTGGACGAGGAATTTTCCAACACGGACGAGTGGCTCGACGCCATCCCCGAGCCGATCCGGCCGGACCGTAATCAGCCCTTTTATCACGTGTTCGCCGAGAACTCGGACAGCCATTACATCGCGTACGTGTCCGAGCAGAATTTGCTGGCCGACGAAAGCGGCGAACCGGTGGATCATCCGCAAGTGGATCTCTTCTTCGACGAAGCAGACAATGGCGGCTACAAGCTGCGGCCGCAAAGCTTGAACTAAGAATATTTTGTCGGACGGACGAGAGCGGCAGTCGCTGAGCGGCTGCCGCTTTCTTGTCCCGTTGCCCGGCGATGGTCCGGCACTAAGTGACGCCTCGGCGGGATTCATGCGCTTGGCGGACGCGACCGTGAAGAGACAGATTTTGTTTATTCAGGGCGGAGGCGAAGGGACCCATGACGAATGGGACAACAAGCTCGTCGACGACCTCAAGCGCAACCTCGGACCCGAGTACGAATCCGCTATCCGCGGATGCCTAACGAGGCCGATCCAAACTTGGCACGCTGGAAGGACGCGCTCGCCGATGAAATCGCCGCGCTTGACGATGGCGCCATTCTTGTCGGCCACTCAATCGGCGCAACGATTTTGATTAATGTTCTCGCCGATGACTTGCCGGAACGGGAATTTGCCGGGGTCTTTCTGATCGCCGCGCCCTTCATCGGCCCCGGCGGCTGGCCGAGCGAGGACATCGATGCCAAGCCCGGCCTCGGCGCGCTGCTGCCAGATCGAACGCCCATCTTTCTCTATCACGGCACCAGGGACGAAACCGCGCCCCTCGATCATGTCGGTCTCTACGAAAGGGTGCTTCCGAACGCGACCGTGCGCCGGCTGCAGGGGCGCGATCATCAGCTCGACAACGATTTGACCGAGGTCGCCAGAGATATCCGCGCCCTCGCCTGAGCGGGTTGCGGCGGCTTTTTAGGTCCGCTGAAATGGATAGAAGCCGCCGCCGAGCGGCAGGATGCGGGTAAGTTCGTCGAGGGCAGTTTGCGTTTCGCGCACCAGCGCGGGATCGCCGAGATCAGAGGGGGCGAGCTCTTCGCGATAGTGTTTCACGATCCAGGCATGGAGTTCGCCGGCGAGGTCATCGTCGAGGAAGAAACCTCCGGCGGCGGCGTGCTTTTCCGCGTCGGTCATGACGATGCGCAGGCGAAGGCAAGCGGGGCCGCCGCCATTGCGCATGCTCTCGCGCACTTCGACATATTCGACACGGCCGAGCACCGCGCCGGCGCGCGCGGTTTTCTCGGCG
>DASPMA010000297.1:0-2319 GCA_035627335.1 Binatia bacterium | reverse complement strand
CCAGGCGCTGCTTGCCGGCGAGAAGAAATCGCTGCGCGCCATCCAGCTCGACATGAGCCGCGTCCCTGCTTTCAACGCGCGCGTCTACGAGACCGCGCGCGCCATCCCGCCGGGAAAGACCCGCACCTATGGCGAGATCGCACGGGCGCTCGGCGATGCGAGCGCGGCGCGCGCGGTGGGCCAGGCGCTCGGGCGCAACCCGTTCGCCATCGTTGTGCCGTGCCATCGCGTTGTCGGCGCGAACGACAAGCTGGTCGGCTTCTCAGCCAATGGCGGCATCGCCACCAAACTGCGCATGCTGCAAATAGAAGGCTGGCGCGCGGAGGAGCAGAGCCTGTTCGATCTGCTCGCCTGAGACGATAGCTAGGCGCCGGACGGTCATGCGGATACATCTCGCGCCATGAAGATCTACCTGCCCAAGAAAGAAGACGTCCGCGAACTGGTGAAGGGACAGGGCGACTGCGTAGCGTCCGACGCCATTACACTCCCGGGCCGCAAAGTCGGCTACATGCTGCGTGAGACGCCGGAGGCGCCCAAAACCGCCACCACGCGCGGCGACAGCGGCTGGCGCTTCTTCGCGGGCGATGAGTCCGAGGCCTACATCGACAACGCCTCGAACTTCATGATCTTCCCTGTTAACGCGATCGCCAACCTCGATCCCGACATCATCCCGCTTCTCGACTCCCCTGTCGGCAGCGCCTTCCGGCGCGAAAACGGCACGGGCCCGTTCAAGAAGGCGCCCTTTCCCAAGCCGATGAAATAGCAGGCGCTCGCCCGGCACTCGCGCAACCGCCAAGGCGCACCGCATCGCCGCCGGCGATGCTGAAAGTTTGGCGCGCTCAGCGGCCGCCGCTCGCCTGTATCAGCACGCGCCGGGATTCGCGCTGCGCACGAACCGAGCCACGCCCGATCAACCCGCCGGTTGAGGCGCAAACTTTGCAGTGACGCTTCAGCGCTGTGCGCTGGAGATTGAGCCATGTCCGAGACCATGCAGACCGTCCGCCGAACGGCGTCGCAATCGGTCACGATGCTAAGGGCCGCCACCGGCCTTGGCGGCAACAAAACGTCGATGCCGGAACCGGCGAATGAAGCGGAGGCCAAAGCGCACCGGCCGGAACCGACGGTCCTTTCAGGCGGCGCCCTGTTCAAAGGCTCGATCGTCACGAACGACAGCGTCGAGATTCGCGGCAAGATCGAAGGCGACGTGCGCGCCGCATCGATCACGATCTATCCAGGCGCGAAAATCAAAGGCGACATAACGGCCGACGTGATCCTGGTGCAGGGCGACGTCGAAGGCCGCATCCAGGCACAGGACGTGCGCCTGCAAGGCGGCGCTAATGTCGTCGGCGAAATCGTGCATGGCTCGCTCGGCATTGACACGACCGCCATCTTCGAAGGCACAATCAAGCGCATCGCGACGCACGCACCGGCCGCGGCGGAATAGTCGATGGCGCGAACCTGCGTCGCTAGAGGCCACTAAGGGAAAGCAGTTCCAGGCGCGTCTCGACCCTGAAAACGGAACCGCAGCGGATGCGGTAACGTTGCGCGGTCATTCTTCGTCCTGGGGCTCTTCATGGCAAGACATTCCGTTCGCCTGTCCGCCTTGGCTGGCTTGCTGCTGTTCGCCGCCTGCGCCACGATCGATTCAACGCCTGACGCGCCTTCAATAACGCAGAACGATCGCGCGCACGCCACACAGGCGCACCCGCAAATCCTGCAGCAGCTGGGTGGCGCGATGGAAGGTCCGTCCGGGGCCTACGTCGCGCAAATCGGCGAACGCATCGCCAACGCAGCGGGGGTGCCGAATGGGTGCACGTTTACTCTCGTCAATTCCGACGTGCCCAACGCTTTCGCGATTCCCGGCTGCTACATCTATGTGACGCGCGGGCTGATGGCCCTGATGAATTCGGAGGACGAGCTTGCTTCCGTGCTCGGTCACGAAGTCGGGCATGTCGTCGCCGATCACGCCGCGCGGCGCCAAAACACTGCAACGCTTTCCGGCCTCGGCGCCGTGCTCGCCGGCATCCTGACCGGTTCAGGGGAGATCGCACAGGCCGCCGGCCAAGCCGCCCAGCTCTACGCGCTCAGCTATTCGCGCGATCAGGAATTCGAAGCGGACGATCTTGGCGTGCGCTATTTGCAGCGCGCCGGCTACAGCCCTCACGCCGCCGCCGATTTGCTGCGTTCGCTCGGCGCGCAGGAGACGCTGTCAGCGCGTGTCGCCAACCGCGACGCGGCCAGCGCGACGCCCTCCTGGGCGCGCACGCATCCGCTCTCCGCGGACCGCGTCGCGCGCGCCACCGCGCAAGCCAACGCCGC
>DASPMA010000296.1:0-2279 GCA_035627335.1 Binatia bacterium | reverse complement strand
CGGCGCTGCTTTGCGCGCCAAGTACGGCGCCGAAGCTTTCTGGCGAGCGCTTTCAACTGAACTGGGACTGGCGGGTTAGCGCATGTTCGATTGGCGCAAGGTATCGCGTGATCCGACGGATCGACAGGCGACGCTTGGGATGGACGCCTTTTTCCGTTCCATCACCAAGGTCGAGGAAACGTCTCGCCTCGACATGGTCCTCGACTTCACGCGCGGCCACGATGTGCTCGACATTGGCGCGGGCGAACACGACGTCTCGTTCTTCTCCGAAGAGGGATGGGAGCACGGTCGTATCGCAAAGGTCGCCAAACGCGCGGTGGCGGCGGAATTGATGCCGGAACTCTGCGAGCACTATAACGCCAAAGGCTTTGATTTCCGCCACGTCGACGCGACCAGCGATGTCGATCTCGGCGACAGGTTCGATCGTGTGTTCATCGGCGACGTGATCGAACACGTGAACGATCCCGTGGCGCTACTGAATTTCGCCAAGCGCCACCTGAAGCCGGATGGCCGTATCTTAGTGACGACGCCAAATCCGTTCGCGCCGCGCTTTCGCCAGCATCGCCGTCAGCGCAACACCAAATACGTTATGGCAAACCTCGAACACACGCGTTGGGTCTCCATTTCGAACATGCATGAGATCGTGTGGCGAGCCGGCCTCGAAATGGTTGCACTGCACTGGCCCTTGATGAAGAAGCCCAAACAGGGCCTCGCACGCGACTGGGCCATCTTCGGCAAGAAGCTCCTGCTCTCCGTCGCTGCTCTCGAAGACGTGTTCGTCGAATACGCTTTTGAGCTTGCGATCCCCAAAGAGAAACGGTCCGCTGCCTAAAACGGACGTCGCGAACAATTCGGCGTGAGTGCAATCGCTTCACGCGCGAAGCCGCGACGAACCGACATGGAGCTGCGACGAATGGCGGCCGCGCTGCAGAGGGCGATACCAATAGCGCGGCCAGGTTGGTTAGGCTGACGCGAATGATCGCTCGGGAGGGACAGGACGCGCGCGAAGCGGGCTCTATCGGCAGCCTGCTTGAGCACCCTGCATGGGTGCGATGGGGAGCGCATGTCGCGTTCTGGCTCGTGTACCTCGCGGTGCGCACCGCTGCCGCCGCCGCCGATCCTCCGGAGGACATGTCGGATTTTCCGTACTTTGTGAACCGCCTGATGGTGGTCACGACCTATTGTGTTCTGACCGGCGTCCTGCTTGCCCTTATTGCCGGACCGCGCGCCAACCGCTCCAACTGGGCGCGCAATCTGCTGCTGGTGCTCGGCGCGCTGGCGCTGGCGCCTCTTACCCAATGGGGTGAGCAGATTTGGCCACTGGCGCTCGCCGGCTTTTCGCCCGAGCCGTATCCCTTCGTGATCTATCTCTTCCAATTTGGCTGGGCGCTGCCGCTATGGGGGCTGACACAGGCCCTGCTTGGCTATCATTTCGAGACGATGGCGCAGCAGCGCGCAATCGCACGCGCGCAAGCGCTCGCCTACGACGCGCAGCTCAGGATGCTGCATTACCAGATCAATCCGCACTTCCTGTTCAACACGCTGAACGCGATTTCAACTCTGGTGCTGGAGAAGCGCAATGACGCGGCTGAGCGCATGTTGCTCGGACTCGCCGGTTTCCTGCGCTATTCGCTCGATCGCCAACCGACGGAAATGAGCGCTCTCACGGCCGAGCTCGAAGCGCAGCGTAAGTATCTGGAGATCGAGCAGACGCGGTTTGACGACAAACTCACCGTGCGCTTCGACATTGAGCCGGGCCTCGAAACCGCGAAGGTGCCCAGCCTCATCCTGCAGCCTATCCTCGAGAACGCGATCAAATACGCGATCACGCCGCGCACCGAAGGGGGCAGCATCGATGTCTCCGCGCGCCGCGACAAGGATACGCTCCACATCACCATCGAAGATGATGGTCCGGGCTTGCCGCCTGAGGACCAACCGCGCCGCCGGCGCGGGGTCGGGCTCGCCAACGCGCGCGAGCGTCTCGAACTCATTTACGGAGCACGCGCGGGCCTTACCGCAAGCAACCGGGAGCCGAACGGCTGCCGGGTGGAACTCTGGTTGCCTTTGGAGGAAGAACGTGTCGGCCGAACCCCTTCGCCTGCTCTTAGCTGACGATGAGCCGCTCGCCCTGCGGCGCATCAAGCTTGCGCTGCAGGAGATTCCGGACGTCGAGGTCGTCGGCGCCGCCAGCGACGGCGCACAAGCGATCGACCAGATGCGCGATTTGAAACCGGATATCGTTTTGCTCGACATCCGCATGCCGCTCGCGAACGGCTTCG
>DASPMA010000295.1:0-5385 GCA_035627335.1 Binatia bacterium | reverse complement strand
CGCTCGGACGCCTCGGCAAAGCCGAGGAAATCGCTTCGATGGTGGCGTATCTTGCGTCGGATCAAGCGAACTTCATCACCGGCGCCACCATGACCGTCAACGGCGCCCAGTACATCGCGGGCTGATTACACGGGAGTGTCGCCTAGAAACGGTGGCGGTTCGGAACCGCGCCAGAACTCCTCGCGTTGCCGTCACAAGCAACCAGTAGGAGGCATTCCATGGACAAAGAACATGTCAAAGGCGCCGCGGACAAAGCGTCAGGCGCGACCAAGGAAGCCGCGGGCAAGATGACGGGCGACAAGAGCCTCGAAGCCGAAGGCAAGCTCGACAAAGCCAAGGGCGCCGTGCGCGATTTTGCCGGCGACGTCAAAGATGACGTCAAAGATGCGGAGCGGCGTCGCGACAAAGATGTTCGGCACTGAGCGCATCATGGCCGAAGAAAATCGCGCGCCGGAGGCGCAGAAAGCCGCCGATCCGAAGTCGCATGACCCGAAGCTTGGCGATCCCAAGCACGTGAATCGCGACACCGTCGACAGCGGCAAACACGAGAACAAGGACACGCGCGAAGAGCTGCGCAAGAAGCACTGAGCGCTGTCTGAGCTGAGAGAAGGGCTCTCGCAAGAGAGCCCTTCCTATTGCTCCGGCTGCTCGGTGGCGCAAACGCCGTCCACGCCGATAGCAGCGATCGCACGCAGCCGCTGCGCTGCGCGGGTGTGGCCGGCCGCCTCCAGTTCCTGCGCCGCTTCCCGCACAGCGCGCGCGTCGAAGACGAAGCCCTCGCGCGTCTCCCGCTCTAAGGCAGCCGCAAGCGCACTCGCTTGGCGCTGCGTAAAGGACGACAGCGGCGGCTCGTCATAGATCGCGGCCAGCCGTTCCAGCGCCGCGTCGAGTGCAGCACGATCATACCAACGGCCACGCGCCATCACGCCGCGATTTTCCGCATACGCCGCCACATCCTGCAGCGGATTCGCCGCGAGCAGCAGCAGATCGGCGCGCTGCCCCGCACGGACGGCGCCGAATTCCCGCTCTTCGCGCAGCGCCGCTGCTGCTTCAAAGCTCGCGGCGCGGACGATATCGGCGTCGGCGATGCCTTCCTCGCGCATCATCAGCATTTCGTCGTGCGCGGCGAAGCCAGCGATGTTGAAAGGATAGCCCGCGGCGTCCGTGCCCACGAGCCAACGTGGCCGCAGCGGCAGCAGGCGCGGCATGATGTTGGCGATCGTGCTTTCCTTGCGGTCGTACATGAATTGATCGCGCGAACCCGGCGCTGGGACGTTGGCGATTGAATACTCGCGATGACTGCGCGGGGCGTAGCGTTGACGCGGATCGGCGGCCCGCGCGGCGGCTTCTTCGCCATAGGCGCGGTCCAGCCGCGTGTAGAAGGTGGGCGTGATCCAGACATCGGCCCGGCGCAGCGCGACGGAGAAATCTTCTTCGCTGGGAAGGAAATTGCGGTCGTTGAGAAAGCCCTTGAGGTGCTCCAGCGTGCGCGCCCCCGCCGATTGCACCACGTGCTCGATCGGCGTGTCGTGCGGCACGTGGCCGATGAGGTCGAGCCCAACGTGATCCGCTTCGTCGGCGATCGCATTCAGCAACGGCAAGGACAGATTGTTGTGAATCTTGATCGCGCCGTAGCCGCAGGCCGCTTGCTGGCGCACCGCCGCGCGCGCCTCCGCCTCGGTGCGCACAACGATTGCGTATCCATAGAGCGGACGGTCGGCGAGTATCGTGCCCATCACGTAATCCGTCGAGCCGATCATCCGGTCCGCAGCGATCGCGTCGCGCAGGCGCAGCATCCACGGCGCGCCGACCATGTCGCGTGTCGTCGTCACGCCCGCCGCCAGCCGCAGCACATGCTGGCCCATGCGGGTAGTGTGCACGTGCATGTCGGCAATGCCTGGGGCGACAAAGCTCCCAGCCGCATCGATGACGAAGGCGCCCCCAAAATCCGGCGCCAATGCGGAAGGACCTGTCCAAACGATGCGCTCGCCGCGGACAAGAATGGTCTGACCCTCGATGAGGCTGGCGCTCTCAGGGTCGACGATCCGCGCGTTGATAATGGCGATGAACCCGCGTCGGCCTGCCGCGCGCAGGTCGTCCAGGATTGCTGTTATGCGCGTGTCCTGCTCAAGCCCCTGCGTAGTTGCGAAGGCGGTCGCCGTGGTCTGTGCAGTGGCGCCGGTGACGGCAAAGGCGAGCGCGGTGAGCGCCGCGAAGAACGAGCGAGCGCCCATCACGCATTTTCCTCCAACCATTTCACGACGACCTCTGAACCCAGCCTGAAATGCGTGCGCAGCCGCGTTTCGGCCGCGTCGTAATCGCCCGCTTCCAGAGCCTCGATCACAGCCTCGTGCTGCATGCACGAGCCGTCGCGATCGGCCATGCCGCGCTTGTGGGCGCCGTCCACACGCGCCGCTTGCGAACGAAACGTGTCAACCATCGCCATCAGCCGTTCGTTCTTGCAGCCCGCGAGCAGTACGTCGTGAAATTGCGCATCGAGCTTGTGCATCTTTGCTTTTGACGTTTCGATCGCGAGCTTGGCGTTGATGGCGCGTAGCTCCGGGACGCGCGCCCGTGCTTCGTCTGCGCCTAGACGCAAGGCGGCTGACTCGAGCGCGCCTTTGATCGGATAGATTTCTCGCACCAATTCGGCGTCCGCGCGCACGACGACGAAGCCGCGATTGGGCGCCGAACGCACGAGGCCCTCGGCCTCGATCGCGATCAGCGCTTCACGCAGCGGCGTTCGGCTGACGCCAATGCGCTGGCTCAGCCGGACCTCGTCCAGACGCGTCCCTCCGGCCAAAGAGCCGTCGCGGATCATTGCTTTCAGCAGGTCGCGCACGTCATCCCGGGCGCGCCGGCGCGTCAGTAGCGGTTCCGGCATATTGTATACAATAGCCAGAGAACCCCTATGCGCGAGGGCTTTGCGACGAATGCCGCCCGTCGCCGTCAGCTATGGCTTGAACACGTATTCGAGCTTCAGCCCGTCCGGATCGGTAAAGAACACCGCATAATAGCCGGCGCTGTACTGGGGATATTCGGCGGGCGCATCGAGAATGTTCGCGCCAATCTTTTGCAAGAATGCGTGCATTGCATCGACGTCCTCGCGGCTCGTGGCGCGCAGCGCCAGGTGATGCAGTCCGGGACTGAACCTGTCATGTCCAGACGCGCCGTCGCGCGCGCGCACGAGGCCAATCGAGACGTGGTAGCCGCCGGTCGGCGCGGGAATGTTGAACTCGTAAGATGTGTCGCCGGGCGCGGGCGGCGGCGGCGGCGCCTCCGGGTCGCCGTTCGGCTGCACCCGCTTGTAGCCCATGAAGCCGAGCACCGCTTCGTAGAAGGGAAGCGAGGCCCAGGGATCGCATACAGTCAAGTCGACGTGATGGACGCTACCGCGGACGCTCACCGGTTCGCACCCGGCTTCCACAGCAAATCCGCCTTGCCCTGATCGTTCGCCCAGCGCGCGGCGACGAACAGCAAATCCGACAGGCGGTTCGCGAACTTGATCGCTTCCGCCGAAACCTGTTCTACATCCGCCAGCGCAACGATCTCCCGCTCGGCCCGCCGTGCGATCGCGCGCGCCAAATGCAGATGCGCCGCCGCGAGCGAGCCGCCGGGCAAAATAAAGGAGGTTAGCGGCTCGAGCTTTTCGCTCAGCCGGTTGATTTCAGCTTCAAGGCGCAGGACCTGGCTCTCCTGGATGCGCAGCGGCTCGAACTTCAAATCCGGCGAGTGTGGCGTTGCCAAGTCCGCGCCCAGATCGAACAAATCGTTTTGCGCACGACCCAGGATCGGATCGAGCACCGCATCGCTCCTTGTATGGAGCCGCGCCATGCCGATCGCCGAGTTGGCTTCATCCACAGCGCCATATGCCGCGACGCGGGCACTTGCTTTGGACACAGGCTCACCGGTGGCGAGGCGCGTCTTGCCGCCGTCGCCGGCCTTGGTGACGATTTTATCGATCCGAACCATGTCAGCCGTATTGCTGCTTAAACCAGAGCGCTGCAACCAGGATCAGGATCGCAACGAACTGCGCCACTACGCGCATGCGCATCGCCTTGTTGGACCAGGAGCGGCCGAAGTCCCCGCCCCGAAACATCGCGTAGATGCCGAAGCACAGGATGAGGAAGACCACCCCGAGCGCGATCGGGATGAGATAGTCGAACGGATCCATGGGGAAAACCTACGCCTGCGAAGCCCTCTTCGCCATGCGCCAGATAAGCTCTATAACAACCAAGCATGGGGTCGGGACCGGCGGACTGCTAGGCTCCCGAAATGATCGAATCACTGCTGATTCTGGCGGCCTTGGGCGCGATGGGCGCTGCGGCCTGGTTCGCCTACCGCGCCGCCGGTGTCGACCCGATCCGGACCGAGCGCGACCGCTTGCGTACGGAGCTGGAAAGCATCCGGCGCGAGAACGTCCAGCTCGCCGCCGACCTCGCGGCCGCGAAAGCCTCCACCGGCGCGCGCTCCGAGAGTGAGGAAGCGCGCTTCGTGGAGATCGCCACCAAGGCGCTGCAGGCCTCGCAGCAATCCTTCATGGCGCTGGCGAACGAGACCTTCGAAAAACACAAGCAAGCCGCCCAGGGCGGCGTGAAAGAAGTGCTCACCCCGGCGCAAGAAGCGCTTGCGAAGTTGGCGACATCCGTCGATGCGCTGGAAAAGGCCCGCCTTGCCGACAAGTCCGCAATCAACGAGCAAGTGCGCCAGATCGTCGACGCCGTCGGCTCCACCAACAAAACCACGCAGAATCTGCTCACCGCTTTGCGCGCCTCGCCAAAGATGCGCGGCCGCTGGGGCGAGCAGACGCTGCGCAACGTGCTCGAACTCTCCGGCCTCGCGCCGCGCGTGGATTTCGTGGAGCAGCTGACCACGACAGACGGCGAGGGCGCGCGGTTACGGCCCGATGTCGTCATCAATCTTCCCGGCGGACGTTGCATCGTTGTCGATTCCAAGGTCGCACTTTCGGGCTATCTCGATGCGATGGAGGCGACGGACGACGCCGCGCGCGAAGCGTGCATGAAGAAGCACGCCTCCGAATTGCGCGGGCACATGAAAAATTTGGCGTCGAAGGATTATTGGAAGCACGTGCCGGACACGGCCGATTTCGTGGTGCTGTTCGTGCCCGGTGAGAACTTTCTTGCTGCCGCCGCCGAACGGGATCCGGATATTTTCGACGACGCCTTCGCGGCGAAAGTCATCATCACCACGCCGTCCACGATGGTCGCGCTGGCGAAATCGGTCGCGTACGGCTGGCGTCAGGAAGACAGCGCCAAGAATGCGCAGAACATCGCCGTCCTCGGCCGCGAACTGCATTCACGCATGGCCATCCTGGTCGACAAGATCGGCAAGGTCGGCGAAACGATCGAGCGCTCAGTAAAGAGC
>DASPMA010000294.1:0-6620 GCA_035627335.1 Binatia bacterium | reverse complement strand
CGACGCTGTTGCGCAATCCCTGGACGCCGTGGGCCCGCTGGTTCCGCGCTGTTGGGCTCGACTGGCCCGAACCGACCATGGGGCCGATGTTTGACGATGGCACGCTCCTGTTGCGCACCGCGCTCCAGGGCGATGGGGTGGCGCTCGGCCGCCAATGGCTCGCGATCGACGATGTGCGCGCCGGCCGGCTTGTCACCCCCTTCGACCTCGCTGTGCGCGACGACTTCTCCTACTGGCTCGTCTGGCCCACCGGTCGCGCCGCCAATCCGGAGGCCACGCGATTCCGGCAATGGCTCGCGCAGAAGGCCGCCGCCGAGGAAATGCCGTGTCCGGTACCGGTGGCTGAAGGCGAAGCCGCCTGAGTCGCCCGGTTGAGGGAAATGAGGCGTGAGCCTATGGAAATCGCAGAAATAAGGACCTTCATGACCGCCCCCGCTTCCGTCATCCGCGTTCCGCGCAGCCAAGGCGCGCCTGTCGAGATCGGCAACCACCTGCCGCTCACCTTCATCTGCGGGCCCTGCCAGCTCGAAAGCCGCAACCATGCGCTGGAGACGGCTGAGTTTTTGAAAGGCGTGTTCGCCCGCGCCGGCGCGGGCTTCATCTACAAGACGAGCTTCGACAAGGCGAACCGCTCCAGCCTGTCGACCAAGCGCGGCGCGGGCCTCGAAAGCTCGGCGCCCATCTTCGAAGAAATTCGCGGCAAACTTGGCATCCCGGTGCTCACCGACGTGCATTTGCCCGAGCAATGCGCCGATGTCGCCCAAGTCGTCGACGTGCTGCAAATACCCGCCTTCCTCTGCCGCCAGACCGACCTGCTCGTCGCGGCGGCGGAAACCGGCAAGCCGATCAACGTCAAGAAAGGCCAGTTTCTGGCGCCATGGGACATGAAGAACGTGATCGCCAAGATCACCGGCAGCGGCAATCCGAACGTCATGGCCTGCGAGCGCGGCGCCTCGTTCGGCTATAACACGCTCGTTTCCGACATGCGCGCGATCCCGATCATGAAGCAGTTCGGCGCGCCCGTGGTGTTCGACGCCACACATAGCGTCCAACAGCCCGGGGGCCGCGGCGACACCAGCGGCGGCGAGCGGCAGTTCGTGCCAGTGCTCGCGCGCGCAGCCGTCGCCATCGGCGTCGCCACCGTCTTCCTCGAAGCGCACCCCGATCCGGATAACGCGCCTAGCGACGGCCCGAACATGGTGCCATTCGCCCAACTCGAAGACCTCGTCCGCGATCTGGTCGCGTTCGATAAACTGGCGAAACAAACCGCGGTCGCCGCGGAATAAGAGGGCGTTTCGAGCGCCATCGCCAGCTAACGATCGCGAGCTGCACTAAGCGAACGTGCTTTCAAGCGCGCGACAAGCGGCTTGTTCTTCGCGACCAATTGCAAATCCAACCGGCCTCCCTTGCGCATCTCCCGGGTCAAGGCAGATGCAGCATGGATCGGGACTATCTGGACGCGGTCCGCGCCCAGTACGAGCAGTTCCCTTACCCTCCCCGCGAGCCCGCGGAGGAGCGCGAGCGACTGCTCGAAATGCTGATCGACCGGCTCGCGGTCATCAATCATTACTGCTTCCGCGGCGCGTGCGATTTTGAAGGCGCGCGGGTGCTCGTCGCCGGCGGCGGCACCGGAGATTCGACGATCTACCTGGCCGAGCAGTTGCACGAGCGAAACGCCGAGGTGGTTTACGCCGATATTAGCGGCGCTTCGATGCGGATCGCTCAGCAACGCGCGGCAATCCGGAATCTCCGAAACATCCATTGGCGACACGAGTCGGTGCTATCGCTCACGCCCGAAAACGCCGGGTTCTTCGATTACATCAGCTGCACCGGCGTGCTGCACCATCTGGCCGATCCTGCCCTTGGCCTGCGGCGTCTCAAGGCGCTCCTCAAACCAGGCGGCGCCATCGGCGTCATGATCTACGGCAAGTATGGCCGCAGCGGCGTCTATCAGATGCAAAAGCTGATGCGGTTGATCAACGAAGACGAAACCGACCTCGCCGCGAAGGTCCGCACCACGCGCCAAGTTCTCGCACAGCTTCCCCCGACGAACTGGTTCCGCCACAACGAGAGCTTTCTCAGCGATCACAAGAATCTGGGCGATAGCGGTGTTGTCGATCTGCTCCTGCACGAACAGGACGTCGCCTACAGCATCGACGAAGTTCACCAATTGCTCGCCGACGTCGGACTGAACTTCGTTGAATTCACCGACCCGAGGATGCGCTTGGCCTATCGGCCGGAGACCTACATCCGAGATCCGGCGCTGCTCGATAAAATCCGCAAACTCGACCGCGTGAAGCGACAGGCCATTTCCGAACTCATGGTTGGCTTGTTCATGAAACACGAATTCTACGTCTCACAGCAGCCCGACTGTCAGGCGAAGTTTGGCAGCCTTTCGCACGTCCCATTCTTCCTCCCCGAACGCTCGTACCGGACGCTGGGACAGCAGATCTCGACTGCGATGCTGCAGCGGCCAAATCAGCTCATCCCTCTGCGGCATGAAAGCGGACTGGACTTCAGCCTCCGGGCAAACCCGATTAGCGCCGCCATTTTTGCGCAAATCGACGGGGTGCGGCCGTGGGGTCAGATATTTGAAAACACGAGAGCGCACTCGAACGGACTCCAATCTTCGGACGCGGAACTCTTCGAATTCTTCCGCCCGACCTTCGAACAATTCGCGGAGTATGACTGGATGCTGCTGCGCGAGGAGTCCGCACGAGGCTTTCTCGACACGATCGAACTTCAGGCAAAGAGCCGGGGGCGCGGTCCATCGACGGCGCTCGCGGCAGAGTAGAGAGCGAGCCAGCTTGAGCTCGCGCCCTTCGCAGGTTCGCGCGCGATGGCGCAAGGAGCGCGAGGGCCGGACGCAGGCCGCTGGCGCGAAAAATCGGGCCTTCGCCGTCAAGTGACCGCCGTCACGCTGACTTCCGCCGGTCCTCCCCAAATCCAACACGGCGGCGGGATCGGGCCGCGGAGGCGGCGGCGTCAAACCTCGCAAGCGACCGCTAACTCCCCACCCGATCCCGTTGCCGGCTTCAGGCCAAGGCCACGGCGTGCGCATGCACCGGATGGTCAAATCCCTTCAGCGCCAACTGACCGATCTCGCGCAGTGGCAGCTTCTTCCCTTCGCACAACTCGGCCACCGCATTGGAAACCAGGATTTGCTGGGGTTCGGCGTGCGTGCATAAGCGATGCGCCAACTGCACCGTCGTGCCGAAGAGATCGTTCGCATGTTCGATCGGCTCGCCGACGGCGATGCCAATGCGCAGACGCAGCGGCGGATGCGGATCGGCGCGATGCGAGGCGACCTCCTGCATTGCAGACATCGCGCAACGCACGGCGCCGGCTGCGGAGGTGAAGGCCGCCATGATGCCGTCGCCTGTGTGTTTGACCTCGCGACCACTATGCGCCCAGACGGCGCCGCGCACGATGCTGTCGTGGACGCTTAGGAGCGCAAACGAAGCCTCATCGCCGAAGCGCTGCGTAATGTCCGTGGAGCCTACAATGTCGGTGAACAGGATCGTGCGCGTGCCCGTATCGTGCGCCGCCTTCTGCGGAAGCATGGCCGCACCGACTTCGTTGACCTCGGCGTCGCCCATAAAGGCCTCGGCGATTTCGGGCGAGACCTCCATGATGCGCTGCGCCCGCAAGCCGTGTGACTCGCGATGCACGGCGTCCGCAGCCTCCGCATTGGGCGCCTCGCAGAGGCAGAAGACTTTGCCCTTGCGCTGATCGATCCAGTATTTGTGATAGGCGACGCCGTACTTGTCCTGAATGCGCATGTCTTCCAGGTGCGCCTGGGCCACAGCCTCAGGCGTCACGCCCGGAAGTTCGTGGATGTCCATAAAAATGGGCATGCAAATACTACTGGCGAGAGATGAGCGCCAAATTAACGCTCCCGAGTAACACGGGTCACGCGCCTGCACTAGACGGCTCGCCTAATCTGAGGGTTTGGACCCCGGACTCAAATTGCCTCGAAGGCGAAAGCCTCATAAGACGGCGCGCATGTTCGAACGGCGTATCCTCGTCACCGGCGGGTCGGGTTTTCTCGGCTCTCACTTGTGCGACCGGCTCGTTGCTCGCGGCGACGATGTCGTGTGCGCTGACAACCTGTTTACCGGCCGCAAGCGCAACGTCGCGCACCTCCTGGGCAAGCCGAACTTCGAGTTCCTGCGCCACGACGTGACGTTCCCGCTCTATGTCGAGGTTGATCAGATATACAATCTAGCCTGCCCCGCTTCACCCGTCCATTACCAGCACGACCCGGTACAGACGACGAAAACGAGCGTGCACGGCGCCATCAACATGCTCGGCCTCGCCAAACGCCTGCGCGCGCGCATCTTCCAGGCGTCAACCTCGGAAGTGTACGGCGATCCGACCATTCATCCGCAAACCGAGGACTATTGGGGCAACGTCAACCCGATCGGCGAGCGCTCCTGCTATGATGAAGGCAAACGCTGCGCGGAGACTTTGTTCTTCGATTATTATCGCCAGCACAAACTGGACATTCGCGTCGCGCGCATCTTCAACACCTACGGCCCGCGCATGCATCCAAATGACGGCCGCGTCGTTTCAAACTTTATTGTGCAGGCGTTGAAGGGCGAGGACATCACCCTCTATGGCGATGGCGAGCAGACTCGGTCGTTCTGCTATGTCGACGACCTCATAGACGCCTTCATCGCCTACATGGACAAGGACGGCGACATTCCCGGTCCGGTCAACATGGGCAATCCCGTCGAGTTCACGATGAAGCAGCTGGCTGAGGAAGTGCTGTCGCTTACCGGTTCAAAGTCAAAACTCACGCACAAGCCGCTGCCCAGCGACGACCCCAAGCAGCGCCAACCGGATATCGCCAAAGCGAAAGAGCTGCTCGGTTGGCAGCCGAAAATTCAGCTCCGCGACGGCCTGAAGAAAACGATCGACTATTTCGACACGCTCTTGAAAGAAGGCGATCCGCTGATCGTAAGCCGCTGATGCACGGCGATCTCAAACTCACCATCGAGTACGACGCCGACGTTCCTTGCGTCGTGATGAACTGGAAAGGCTATGCCACCAGCGCCGCGTTTCGCGAGGGCAATGCCCGCGTGCTGACAGAGATTACCGACCGCCGCGCCAGCAAGCTTCTCGGCGATGTCAGCGATTTCGTGCTGATCGGCGTGGAGGACCAGGCCTGGCTCAGCGAAGTGTGGATCCCGCGCGCCATGCATGCGGGCCTGCGCAAAATAGCGCTGGTGCAGCCAACCTTTTATTTCAACCGCGTCGCCATCGACACCGTCGCGCAAAAGCTGGATCGAGACCGTGTTGAAGTGGGCTTCTTCGACAATGCCAGCGCCGCGAAAGACTGGCTGAAAGGTTGACAGCCAGGCGGTTCGGAGTTCCATCTGCCTCGCGGAAGCGAGGGGGATGTGATGATCGGAAGATGGCTCAACAATCTGAAATGGGCGCTGGTGCTGGCGATCTTCGCTGGGCCGGCGATTGCTTACTCTAGCTACCAGGACCAACAGCGCATTCAGCGCGTCATGGCCAACGGGGCCGAGATCACCGCATTCGTGGCGGGCGGCGCCGAAGAACGGGGACGGCGCGGGCGCCGCAGCTATTCGCTCGACTTGGTCTGGCCCGACGCCAACGGCGCACCGCAGTCGCACACCGTCGATGTCAGCGACGCTTACGCCCAGAGCATAATCGTTGGCGACACTATCACCATCGAGACGACGCAGATCAAATATCTCGCGTCGGAAACCGATGGTCCGGTGGTCGTCGTCGCCGACGCGTCGGAGCAACTGGAAACAGCGCAGTTCGGGATTTGGCTAGGCATCGGCGGCGGCATCGGCGGCCTCATCCTTGCCCCGCTTTGGTTCTGGATCGAAAGCCGGAATAAGAAGCGGCAAGACGAGGACATCGACGCCGAACTGGCGCGCATGCGGGGTGGACAAGCGCCGTCTCAGGCCCAGCCCTAGCGTTACAGAACTTCGTCCAAAGCTTCGATCAGCTTCGTCACTTCATCTTGCGAGGTGTAGTGCACGAAGCTGACGCGCAGCGCGCCATGCTCTGCATTCACGCCCTGCGCCTCCAGACAGCGCACGCCGTAGAAATGGCCCCCGCTGGCCATGATCCTTTTCGGCGCGAGCTTCGACGCCGCCGCCTCGCCGCGCTCGGGCAGAACCATCGCCACCGTCGGCGCGCGCAGGTCGGCTTGCCGAGGCCCCAGCAACCGCACGGAATTCTTCGCCGAGAGGTAATCCAGCAGCGGCTGCAGCAGCGTTGTCTCGTGCGCACGCATCAGATCATGCGCAAACGCGCGCTTCTCCGCCGGAGAAGTCACCGTCGCGTTGTGATGCGCACATAGCGCGTCGATATAGTCTGCCATGCCTGCGCTCGCCGCCACCTGCGCATGATCCGGTCCCGCCGGCGTGAAGCGCTTGTAGAGCACGTCCGCGTTGAAATAGTGCCCCTGGTTCGGCAACGCATCGCCCAGCGCACGGCGGATCACCATGACCCCCTGATGCGGCCCGTATGTCTTGTAGGCGGAGAAAAGATAGATGTCCGCGCCAAGCGCGCCGACATTCGGCAAGCCGTGCGGCGCATAGCTCACGCCATCCACGCACACATAGGCGCCCGCC
>DASPMA010000293.1:0-2563 GCA_035627335.1 Binatia bacterium | reverse complement strand
ACCGCCGATGTCGGCATGCCTAAGGCCGAACGCGCGCGCGCCATGCTGAATGAACTGAACGCACACGTCGATGTCGAAGCATTCGCACAGCGGCTGACCGAGTCGAACGCTACAGCCCGGCTGCGCGAGGCCACGATCGTGCTCGACGGCACGGACGATTTCTCTACGCGGTTTGCAGTGAACGCGGCGTGCCATGAGCTTGGCCTGACGCTCATCTCAGGCGCCGTCGGCCGTTGGGACGGCCAAGTGGCAACCTTCAAGTCCGGCCCGACCAAGCATTTGCCGCGCGAACAGCGCCTGCCCTGCTATCGCTGCTTGGTCCCGCAGACCCCGCCAAGTGCGGAGCGTTGCGCCGAAGTGGGCATCATCGGCGCGTTGCCGGGGGTAATCGGTTCGATGATGGCTCTCGAAGCGATCAAGGAAATTGCCCACACAGGCGACAGCCTCGCGGGGCGTCTGTTGATCTTCGATGGCCTCGCCGCAACTGCGCGCACCATTGCGTTGCCGCGCGATCCCGCCTGTCCCGTGTGCGGCGATGGCTGACGATTGGGCTGCAAAGCTGATCGCCGCCGCACAACATGACGCAGCTACGCGCGCGCGGCTCGCGCGCACCGGCGAACTGTTCGATGGCTATCACCCCGAAATAGAAGCGGCGCATCTCGAGAACGCGGCGTTGCTCGAACGCGCTATCGAGGCGATCGGCTGGCCGGGCCGCGCAAAAGTCGGCGACGAGGCCGCCGGCGCCGCCTTCATGATTTTACAGCACGCGATCAGCAGACCGGACCTGCAGCGCCGTGGTCTCGAATTGATGCTGGAAGCGATCCCGGAAGGCCAGGCTAACGCGCTCGACGCGGCATATCTCTCCGACCGCATCGCCGTCTTCGAAGGCCGCGAACAGAGCTTCGGCACGCACTTTGACTGGGACGCCGACGGCCTCCTCTCCCCCGCGCCCATCCGCGATCCGGCCGGCGTCGATGAGCGCCGCGCCAGTGTAGGGCTGCCGCCGATGGCCGAGACGATTGCGCAGATGCGCGCGGGCGCCGCCGCGGAACGCGAGACGGCGCCCGCCGATCTGCAACAGCGCCGCGCCGGTTTCGAAGCCTGGGCGCGGCGCGTCGGCTGGCGCGCTTGACGGACGCGTCTGCAGCGCGATGCTGCTCCGACGGAGGGGACCCATGAAACGCGTCCTGATCGGGCTTCTGGTGTTGGTGGGCGTCGCTCTGGCGGTGCTGGCCGGTGGCTATTTCGCTCTGAAGCGCCCGGACATCCCGTACGAAACACTCGCCGCGCGTTACGAAAGCGATGCATCGCGCTATGTCGATCTGCCGAGCGGCGTGCGCATGCACTATCGCGATCAGGGGCAGGGCCCGACGCTGCTGCTGATCCACGGCTTTTCCGCATCGCTGCACACCTGGGAGCCCTGGGTGGAGCGCCTCGCGACCGGCGATGAGCGCATCAGCGACTATCGCGTCATCTCGATTGACCTGCCTGGTCATGGATTGACGCGCGCTCCAGAAGACTACGAGGCCTCGATCGATGCGTTCCGCGATGTCGTCGCCGAGTTCGTGCAATCGCAGAACCTGCAAAGCTTCGCGCTGGCCGGCAGCTCGATGGGCGGCAACGTGGCCTGGGAGTACGCGCTCGCGCATCCCGAACAGGTCCGAGCTCTGATTCTAGTCGACGCGTCGGGCTGGGAAGAAACACGCGCCGATTTCGCGAACGACCCGCCCGTGTTCAAGCTGCTGCGCAATCCCGTGTTGGGCCCGCTCTTGCGCGATCTGGATAGCACGCGCCTGATCCGTGGCGGGCTTGAGGCTTCATTCGGTGATCCAGCGCTTGTCGACGACGCCATGGTCACCCGTTACGCAGAGCTGGCGCGCGCACCCGGGCATCGGGATATTCTCCTGCAAATGACGCTGGGCTTTCGCTCGCGCAACTTCGCGACGCCGGAGCGCTTGGCGCCGCTGCAAATGCCGGTGCTGGTGTTGTCGGGCGATCAGGACCGGATCGTCCCCGTGGATCACGCGCGCCAATTCAACGATGCCATCGCCAGCTCGGAGCTGGTGCTGTTCGAGGGCATCGGCCACATCCCGCAGGAAGAAGCGGCCGACGAATCCGCGATGGCGGTGCATGAGTTTCTTTACCGCATCAACGAAGGCTCGGCGCTCGCGGCGGAATAGGAAAGTGTCGCATATCGGGGCAAGCGCATGGTGCTGAGCACACGCCGTTCTCTGCTCGCGGGCGCTTCGCTCGTGGCCGCCGTGCCGCGCGCCGCGTGGGCGCAGAACCTCGCGGCGGGGGTCTTCACGCACGGCGTGGCCTCGGGGGATCCCCTGCCCGATGGCGTGGTTCTCTGGACGCGATTTGCGCCAACCAGCGGCTCGCGCGTTGCTTGGGAAATCAGCGAAGACGAGAGCTTCGCGCGCATAGCGCTGCGAGGCGAAGCGGAAGCGTCACCCGTCAACGATTATTGCGTGAAGATCGATGCGCGCGGGCTCTCGCCTGGGCGCGCTTATTATTATCGCTTCCTATCGGCCTCGGGCCCTTCACTCAGCGGTCTCAC
>DASPMA010000292.1:0-3883 GCA_035627335.1 Binatia bacterium | reverse complement strand
CCGTTTGCGGCAAAGCACCTGGTGGACGCGCTGTCCGCCGGGCCGACGGCGGCCGGGCAAGACGCGGCACTCTGGGGTTACGGCATCGTCGTGCTGTTGGCCTTTATCTACTACATGGGCCGCAATATCGGCGTGCGCTTTCATATCCCGTTCGCGTCGAAGAACATGGAACGCATCGTCACGGACGGCTTCCGGGACGTTCAACGTTTCTCTGCCGATTGGCACGCCGACAATTTCGCCGGCGCTACCGTGCGGCGCGTGTCACGGGCGATGAACGCCTACGATGTCATCTCCGATACGATGGTCTGGTACATGATCCCGGCAGCGGCGGTGCTGGTGGGCATCACGGTGCTGACCTTCCTGCAATGGCCGGTGATCGGCGCGTTCACGGGCGGCACGATCCTGGCCTTCCTGCTGACGGCGTTTCTGGCGAGCCGCTACTATGTCGCCGAACCGCTCCGACGGTACATCAAGGCGGACACGGCCATTGGCGCTGCGCTCGCCGACGCCGTTTCTTCAAACGCTACCGTGAAGGCGTTCGGCGCAGAGAGGCGCGAGCAGAAGCGCTTCGACGCCACCGTGCAAGCATGGACGAAGGAGGCGAACCACACCTGGCATCGCTTCACCAATGCATGGGTGCTGCAGAACATCCTGCTCTGGGTCTTGCAGGCCGGCCTGCTTGGCCTCGTGCTGCTGGAGTGGCGCGGCGGCCGTGCGACGGCGGGCGATGCGGTGTTTGCGATCACCTCCTTCATGCTGGTGTCCGGCTATCTCCGCCTGCTCGGCGAGAATGTGCAGAATCTGCAGAAGGGCATCGCCGACATCGAGGACGTCGTCGCTTACGCGTTGGAGCCGGCGGACGTCGTCGATCGTTCCGATGCGCCCGCGTTCACGCCGGGTGCGGGAAAGATCGCGTTCGATAAGGTGTCGTTCGGTTACAAGAACGCCGCCGGCGCGCTCTACAGCGATTTCTCGCTGGAGATCGCGGCGGGCGAGACGGTAGCTCTGGTTGGGCCGACGGGCTCGGGCAAGTCGACGTTCGTTAAGCTGGTGCAGCGTCTCTATGACGTCGATGCAGGCGCCATCCTGATCGACGAGCAGGACGTACGCGCGGTGACGCAAGCGAGCTTGCGGCGCAGCATTGCGCTTGTGCCGCAGGACCCGGCGCTGTTCCACCGCTCGCTGCGCGAAAACATCGCGTATGCGCGGCCGGATGCGTCGATGGAGGACGTCATCGCGTGCGCCAAACGCGCGCGGGCGCACGACTTCATCGAGAAGCTGCCGTTCGGCTACGACACGGAGGTCGGCGAGCGCGGCGTGAAACTCTCGGGCGGCGAACGTCAGCGCGTGGCGTTAGCGCGCGCTTTCTTGGCCGATGCGCCGATCCTCATCCTCGACGAAGCGACGTCCTCGCTCGACGTCGAGACGGAGCGTGAAGTGCAGGCGGCGATGGCCGAGCTGAAGCAGGGGCGCACCACCATCGTCATCGCGCACCGGCTTTCCACCGTGCGCGAGGCCGACCGCATCCTGGTCTTCAACCAGGGCCGCATCGTCGAACAAGGCAAGCACGCCGACCTCATCACGGCGCGCGGGCTCTATGCGCGGCTCAACGCGATGAGCGTTGGCGATGTGCTGAACGAGCAAGCCGCTTGAAGCTGAGATACCCCGGCGCGCGAAAGCGTGGCCGGGGATCACTTTGTTGTCGCTGGTGACGTCTGTCACGGCGGCCCGCGCCTAAGGTCTTACTTTCTCAGCATTGATTGGGAGGTAAATCATGCGTCTGTTAACCGCCGCCGCGATGAGCATCGTTGTCGCCAGCTTGAGCCTCAACGCGCCTGCCCACGCGCAGTCATCATCCGGCATTTCGCTTCTGAGCCAGGTGACCCAGATCAAGACCGACAATGCGAATGAGGAGGCGATGGAAAGCGCTGACCGGCAGCGCGAGCTGATCCGCCAGCAGCAGGCCATTCGCGAGCAGCAGCGTCGCTTGGAGGCCTCCCGGGAAGGCGCCACGCCTCCGGCCGACGCGCGCGTCGCGATCTGCCGCACGTGCGTTGCGCAGACAGCGTCGAGTTTGGACGCAGACGAAGACTAGTAAGCGCAGGCCTCGAAGACGCGGCGCACGTCGCGGCCCCATTCGGTGTTGTAGCGCTCGATCAGGCGCTCGGCTGGCGTCACCCCGGACGCGGCGATGTCGTCGAGTTCGGTGAGGAAGTGGGTTTCGTCTTCGCCCGCGCGGTCGGCGCGGGCGCGTGAGCGCAGGCCTTGGCGTGCGATGGCGAGCGCGGCTTGGGCGATGTTCTGCGCGGTCCCGCCGCGGATGGGCGCGCGCAAGCCAAGCACCGGCACGGCTCGCCGCAAGGCTTCGCGGTCCTCCGCGGTCCAGCCCTTTACCAGCGACCATGCCGCTTCGAGCGCGGCGTCGTCATGCAGAATGCCTGCCCAGAACGCGGGCAGCGCGCAGAGGCGCGACCACGGGCCGGAATCCGCGCCGCGCATCTCGAGATATGTCTTCAGCCGCACTTCCGGGAAGATCGTGGTGAGGTGGTCTTCCCAATCCTTTTTAGTCGGCTGCTCGCCCGGCAGCGCGGGCAGCTTGCCGTCCATGAAGGCGCGGAAGCTTTGGCCTGACGCGTCGATGTATTTGCCGTCGCGATAAACAAAGTACATCGGCACATCGAGCGCATAATCGGCGTAGCGCTCAAAGCCCATCCCCGGTTCGAACACGAACGGCAGCATGCCGGTGCGGTCGGGATCGGTGTCGGTCCAAATGTGGCCGCGATAGGAGAGGAAGCCGTTGAGCCGCCCTTCGGCGAACGGCGAGTTGGCAAAGAGGGCGGTGGCGATCGGCTGCAGCGCGAGCGACACGCGAAACTTCTTCACCATGTCGGCTTCGGAGCCGAAGTCATGGTTAGTCTGCACTGTACACGAGCGGAACATCATCTGCCGCCCGAGCCGGCCGACCTTGGCCATATAGGCGCGCATGATCTTGTAGCGGCCCTTCGGCATGATGGGCGTGTCTTCGAGCGACCAAAGCGGCGACATGCCGAGGCCCAAGAACGATATGCCCATCTTGCCCGCGACGTCGCGCAGTTGCGAAAGATGCGCGCCGGTCTCCGCGCAGGTCTGATGCAGATGCTCCAGCGGCGCGCCGGAAAGTTCGAACTGGCCGCCCGGCTCCAGCGTGATGGAGGAATTGTTGTTTTCCTCCAGCGCAATAGTGTTCGAGCCTTCCTTGACTTTCCGCCACTTGTATTTGTCAGCCAGATTGTCGAGCAGCGCGCCGATGCCGTTTTCGCCTTCGTACGGAACGGGCTCAAGCGTTTCGGTGTAGAAGGGAAACTTCTCGTGCTCGGTGCCGATGCGCCAAGTCGAGCGATCGGGCTTCGAACCGCTCTCCAGGTGCGCGACAAGGTCCTTGAAGCCCTCCAGCACCGGGACCTTTTCTTTCGCTTTGGCCAAACGTGCGTCCTCCCCGGCGCTTTTGTTGCGGCGGATGTGGCGACTACGGCGCTCGCGCGCAAGCCGTTACGGCCCGCGCCAGTCCCCCCATGCGGATTGGATAACGCTCAGCCCCGCGATTACCGCCGTCTCCGCGCGCAGAATGCGCGGGCCGAGCGAGACGGGAATGACATAAGGCAAGCTGCGCAGCATGTGCCGCTCCTCTGTTGTGAAGCCGCCTTCGGGGCCAATGAGGAGCGCTAGCTTGCTCGGACCGCCGGCGCCCTCGCGGGCATCAGCGGTGTTGGCCGGCGAGGCGCCGGCGGTCCGAGTTGGCAGCGCCTCGGTAATCGGCATCGCACGGCCTATATCGCCGCCCCACGGCTCTCTGGCGCTATCGCCCGCTTCATCGGCATAGATGAGTGCTCGCTGGGCGTCCCAG
>DASPMA010000291.1:0-2448 GCA_035627335.1 Binatia bacterium | reverse complement strand
CCCGGCTCATTGACCGAGAAGTCGAACGTGTCGCGCCCGAACATGCCGTGGTTCTGTGCGGCCGGACCATCGCCGTCGCTGTAGCCCTGCTCAAGCCGAAGAATCGCTTCGAGGTTGTTGCCGGGCGTGAAGCGCAGCGCGCCGCGATAGATTTGCATTTCACCTTCGCCGAATTGCGAACCGTCGAAGTCGTTTTCGAACCAGCCTTCATCGCGCGTGTAGTAGGTGGCGAACTTCGCGCTCAGCACGTCCTGCACCAGCGGGCCCGAGATGGAGAAGTCGCCGATATATTGCGGGCCGGTTTCGACCGCGACGCGCCCATTGATCTCGAGATCGTCCGCCGGATCGGCGGTGCGCACGATGACGGCGCCGCCCGTAACGTTGCGCCCGTAAAGCGTGCCTTGCGGGCCGCGCAGCACTTCGACGGCTTCGACGTCGAAATTGTCGGCCAGAACGCCGGAATTGATGCCCATATAGACGCCGTCGACGAACACGCCCACGGCCGGATCGACGGACGGGATCGAGCTGTTGATGCCGATGCCGCGGATGGTGAAGTTCGCCACGCCGCGCGCGGTGCCGACGTCTTCCAGCTGCACGTTCGGCATCGTGTAGGTGAGGCTTTGCAGGTCCTGGAAATTCAGCGCCTGCAGCTGCTCGCCGCTGTAGGCGGTGATCGCGAGCGGGATGTCCTGCGCCAGCGCGTCGCCGCGCTTGGTCGCGGTGACGACGATCTCTTCTTCGAGCACGTCGGTCGCCGACTGTGCGAACGCGGCCGGCGCAAAGGCAAGCGCCCCCACGCCAAGGACAAGCTTCATGGCAGCGCCCGTTCCGAACTTCAGGGCCGCTGCGCTCGCATTTTTCATGATCACTCCCGGGCGGCGTCGTGCTTTCCGCAACGTGAGGGGAGCCCGCCTGCGCACGCCTCACGGTGATAAGCCGGCGCATGTAATGTATGCTACACAACGGTTAAACCGCCTTGCGCAGATCACGTCGCGTCAGTTGCGCAGCCGTGTGGCCCGACCGCATCGGCGCCGCCGCGTCAAGCCATCGCGAACAGGCCGCTCAGCAAGGCGGTCAGAGCGCTGAGGGCCGTCGCCCACACTTCGCCGATGATCCCGCCAAGCCAAACGCTGAGCGCGTTCGGCGCGAACACCATCACCGCCGCGGCGATCAAGACGAACGCCGTCAGCACGCCAGCGCCGCCGCGCCGTGGCGAAGGCCCCTGTGTCACGCCGGCACGCTGCACCCGCGCGTGCTCCAGCGCAAAAGAAAACGGCCGCGGGATGCACCCGCGGCCGAGGACTGGGAGAGAGTTTCGAGCGGTTAGAAGTCGAACCGCAACCGCGCCCCGATCACGCGCCCCTTGTTCAGCGGCGAGAAGGTCGGATTGCCGTTGAACGGATTGCCGTCGCTGCAGGTCGCGGGCGAACCCAGCTGGCAGTAGGGCGCGCTCGGCGGCAATTGCGTATCGCCACCGAAGGTCGCTTCGTCCGTCAGGTTGTTGCCGTACAACGAGAACGACCAGACGCTGTCGTTGGGACGGAAGGTGAAGTCCGCATCAACAATGTCAGCCTCGTTCAAAATGCCCCGATTGTTATCGGTGTAATAGTTGGCGTCGCGATGGCTGTAGGCGAGCCGGCTTGAGAGCACGCCGCCCATGATCGGCAGATCGTGGAACAGCGAGACGCCATAAGTCCATGGCGACAGGCGCGGGATTTCCAGCGCGAGGTCGCAGGGACCGACGGTGATGGCAGCCGGATCGCCAAATGCGGACGGCGTGACGCAGTCAATGCGCAGCGCGTCCAGATCGGCCGTCACTTCGTCGTACTCGCCATCGGTGTAGCCCGCCTGGACCTGCACCATGAAGTCATCCGTGAGCCGGAAGCGAGCTTCCATTTCCGCGCCTTGAATGATCGCGGTGCCGGCGTTGACAATGACCTGTTGCACGCCAGAGCCAGTCGGGTCCGGCACGTTGGTCTCGCGCTGCATGCCGTCGATCTCGTTATGGAAGAGCGCGAGGTTGAAGCGGCCCCGGCCGCCCATAAACTCCTGCTTCCAGCCGACTTCATAGCTTGTCGTTTCTTCAGGATCGAACGCGGTTGGCGCACCGCTCACCGCCGTGCTGCCTAAGGTCGTGACCCGGAAATTCACGCCCCCGCTACGGAAGCCCCGCGCCGCAAAGGCGTAGATGTTGGTGTCCGGATTGGGCTCCCATTGGATGCCAATGCGCGGCGAGGTGTCGTTCCATGAAAGGTCGAACGGCTGGTCGGAGAAGTTGAGGAAGCGTCCGTCGATGCTGCCGCCAACGACGCCGTCGCCGGGAGGCGTGTTTGCGCCGTCGAGGTTATCGGCGGGAAGAAAGTTCGTTCCGAGCAACGGACCGGCGCTGGTGACAGTCCCCGGCACAACGGTTAGGCCACGCCGGATGCGCGAGATGCGCGCTTCCTT
>DASPMA010000290.1:0-4916 GCA_035627335.1 Binatia bacterium | reverse complement strand
CTTGGCGCGAGGACATTGTCCATGCGCGTATGGCACATCATCGCGGCGCTCGCGCTTATGATTAGCGCCGGTGCAGCTTCGGCGCAGTCGCCCGTGAGTTGCGGAACAGCGCCCCAGAGCGTGTGCGAAGACCAGGAGCTGATTGCACTGGAAGCCGAACGCGCAACCTCGGTCCAGCAGCTGACTGCTGCCGATCCGCAGAATGCAGCGCTCAAGGATGAGCAAACTTGGATCGATGGGCTTGCCGCGTGCGGCGAGGACGTGGAGTGCTATCGAACGGCGTACCGCAATCACAATCAGACGCTGCGCGACGCCGCGAGCGCACTGCCCGGCGCGGCGGCGGCTGACGCGCCGCTGGAAGCGCCCGCGGATGCGCCGCCGACCGTGGACGAGCAGATCGCGATCGACGAGATGCAGGCAGAGCGGTTACGCGACGCAGCTGAGGAAGCTCGCAACAACGCGCCGCCGCGCCGCGGCGACGCAATCTATGTCCCGGCAGGCCTGCCGGGCTGGGGCTTCTTTACGATGATCGGCGTGGCGTTGCTCGGCTGGTGGTGGCTGACGGGCGCAATAAAGCGCAACCGGCATGCGCTGCGCGCGGACCAAGCGCGACTGCGGGCTTGGCGCCGCTAGACTCGGCGCGCCACGATAAACGGTCGCGGGTCTTTGCCGCGGGAGGCGTGCCTCTCGCGCTCGACGATATCGAAGCCAGCGGCTTCAATCTCCCGCTCCAGCTCGTCGGCCGAGAAGGCGGCGACGTAGGGCGCTTGGCCCATCGCCTGCGCCAGCGGCAGAGCGAGGCGCAGAAGCGAATTCCACCCTTTCATGCAAATTGTCTTGGAAATGAAGAGACCGCCAGGCTTCAGAAGTCGATGCAGCGTACGCAGCGCCTGCTCTCTCGTGGGAAGCAGATGCAGAACGTTAAAGGCCAAGACGGCGTTGAAGGTTGCATCGGGCCATGGCGAGGCCTCGGGCGTGCTCACTTCGAACGTGATGTTGGCGCAGCCCTCCGCCTGCGCCTTTTCGCGTCCGATGGCGATCATCTCGCTGGAGATGTCGGTGGCCACGTAGTGCTCAACTGACGGCGCGAGCTTTATAGCGGTCGTGCCCGAGCCGCAGCCGATTTCGAGCACGCCATCCGCAGGTTGCAGATACTGGCGCGTGCGCGCGAGCGTGCGTTCGTAGCCCTCCGTGTCGGCCACGGGGCTGGCGGCGTACTTCCGGGCGATGCGATCCCAGAACCGTGCGTCTTTGTCCGCCGTCATGCGCCCCTCGTCGCGGTCGCTTTAGCACGGACGTTGGATTTGGACATTGCTGGAGGTTGCACGGACATTGCCCCTGGCGCCCGTAGCGCGGCGCGAACGGGGCACTATGCTCCAGACATGCCGGGCACGCCGCACCAGAGAGCCGAAGCCGAGCTGACCGCGTACGGACTCACCTTTCCGGAAACAACGCACGCGCCGGCATGGCTCCCAACGCGTGGGCTTTATGTGCGCAGGAAGATGTTCGCCGTGTTCGGCGCCAAAGCCGAACCGCTCGACGCGCTGACCTTGCTGATGAAGCTGCCGGTCTCGGCGGAGATGGCGGAGGAGCTGCCGTTCGTGCGCCCGGCGAGGGGCTGGTTCAAGCAGCACAATTGGGTGACGGCGCACTTCGGCCCCGAGGACAACGTGCTGGCTGAAATGGCGACGCTGCGCGGATGGCTGAAGCAAAGCTATATCGCGGTGGCGCCCAAGAAGCTTGGCCGGGCGCTGGCGGACGGAAGCTAACCGGCAGGTGTGACGGCGCCGCCGGATTTGAAGAGGAATGCAAGCGCCCGCAAGCGCAGCGCCCGTTCTACCCGGCTCCAGACTGCGCGGAGCATGGCGCGCACAGCCGGCTCGAACGCGAGCGCGATGAGCGATGCGGTCAGGAGCATCGCTGACGCGGCCATGGCGAGCGCCGTCCAGCGATGTACGCCCGCTTCGATCAGGAGGCGCATGATGCCTGCGCCGACGACCGAGTGGGTGAGGTACAGCGGATAGGTCATCTTGCCGAGATGCTCTAGCAAGCCTTTCGCGCGGCCGGATTTTGGCGTGAACCGCTCGGGCGCCTGCGCGAAGGCGAACATCAGCAGCAGGATGCCGAGCCAAAGCGCCGTCGGAATGATCGGCGCCATCGTCACGGCGGCATGAGTCTCTTCACCGGCCAGCTCCGCGGAGCGCAAGTATATCTCGCCGCAGCACGCAATTACGCCCAGGCCGACGACGCACCATTCCCACGCCCGCAGGGGGCGCACGTGCGACAGCCACATGAATATGCCCACGGCGAAGAAGACGCCGTACCGCAGCAGCAGCAGATTCTCGTGCGCTATAAGCATTTGCCACGGCATGTTCGGCAACGCGGCGTCGAAGAGGAGGCGCGCGGCGAGGAAGACGGCGGAATAGAGTGTGAGCGCGCACGCGAACCACGGCAGCCGGGAAAAACGCGTCGATACGAGTAGAATAAAAATCAGTGCGTAGAACGCCATTTCCACTGCGAGGGTCCAGTACACCCCGTCAATCCAAGGCCCCTCCACCCAGAGCGTGACGGAATGCAGAAAGCCTCCGCTCAGCCGCTCCCAGGTCGCGCCATCGATCAGCAGCCATGCCGCAAGCGTGATGAACGCGCAGATCCAGGCCGCCGGATAAAGGCGCAAGACGCGGCTCTTCAGGAAAGCCATCGGCGAGGCATTGTTCGCGGAATTGGCAATGACGAAGCCGGAGATCACGAAGAAGACCTCCACGCCGACCCAGCCGAACCACGTCCACGGCGCGAGCAGCGGATATGGGGCGGCCTTCTCAAACATCGATCCGACCGTGCTTGCCGGCGCCGCCCAGGAATAGAACGCTAAGTGGAAGGCGAGCACGCTGAAGGCCGCGAAGAAGCGAACCGCGTCGAGAGGGTAAACGTGCAACCGCATTTGAACGCGCCGCCTTCGCCGTGAGAGGACGTTCTTGCAAGAATTGAACCTCGCGCGTGCTTAAGGCGCGCGCTTACGCCTCTCGCGCGAACGCACGCGAAAAACGGGAGAGCAGGACGCGCTTCGCGCGAAGCTTCAAAGGAAGAAATTGGGGTTTGCCGAAGCGCGCCTCGCGCGGTTTGTTGTTCCCGGCGGCATGCCTGAAGCGTTCAAGCCGCATCGGGGCGCATGCGTTTTCTGGCAGACGGACCTTCGCCTTCGCTTCGCTTCAGCTTCGGCCCGCAAGCAGGCCAGAGTGAAAGCGAGAAAAGCGGAGGTTTGATCGGCGAGGCCTTCCTCCTCGTGTCCCTCAACCGGGCCGATCTCCCGCGACGGACATCTTCCGACATACGTTAGCGCTTGCTTGCCGTTCGCAGCCAACGGGCGGGCGAAGCACCATACTTCGCGCCGGTCCTCCGCCTTTATCTTGCGGAGCAGCGACTTTCATCCTCGCGGACTTTCCATCGCATCGCGTTCAAACCGCGTCTCCTAAGCTGAGCGGCTTGGTGCACCGTCGCCTCCCTTTAGGAGATGCAGGCAGTGTCTCACGGAATTGGAGGTGTAGGATAAGTTTTCATGCGAGCGTTGGTTTTGCTGGGTTTTCGCGGAAAATGTGGGGGATAAAGAGCGCGCTTAAGCAGACGCGCGTGGGGCGACAGTCAGACGGCTGAACAAGGTTTCCTCGCGCTGAGCGCGAGCGCGGGCCGTGGCAATCGCGCGGGCGATGGCGGGCGCGACTGCGAGGAGCGCTTCGCGTTCGTCGCGGTTGGGGCGGGTACCGTCGGGGCGAGGGCCGACGAAAAGCGCGCCGACCGGTTCGTCCGCGACCGGATCTATGAGGGCGGCTTCGAAATACGGCGGCGTCTCGTCGGCGTCCGCCTGCGCACACCATGCATCGATGTCGCCCTGCTCACAATTCTGACTGGCGGCGATTACGCCGTCCTCGCCCAGCACGATCGCCGACTTGGTGGCCCTCACATCACGTGTGACGTCAGCGAGGACCTTCTCGCAAAGTTCGGGCACGTCGCAGCGCAGCGCCAACGCGTCCAGTTTTGCGGGGAGCACCGTCTTTAATTGCGAGACGCCCCTCTGGAAGCGATGTTCGATCCAGCGCTGCGCGCGTGAATGCAGCGACGTCACCGCCACCACGGCGAAGCCAGCGCTGATGACGCTGATCAAGGCTTGCTGCTGTTGCCCGAGCACGCCCGGCAGAATGAGCTCCAGCGCTTTTTCGGTAGCCGCCCATACGCCCGGCAATAGCAGCGTCAGCGTGGCGATCGCAGCGGAGCGGCCAATGAACGATTCCGCGTCATAGAGCCGGTATTTCAGCAGCGACACGCCAAAACCCGCTGCGATGACGGCATAGCCGAGCGCATGCAGGAAGGAGCCGCCGAGATCGATCCAAGCAGCCCAGGGCGCGGGATCAAGGCCCGCTTGCAACAGGGATACTGGCAGGCGCGCAATCAGGATGAACACGCCGACGATAAGGCCGAACGCGGCCCAGCGGAATTGCTGACGCTCAACCCCTTGCGGCAAGCTCCGAAAGCGCAGCGCAAGGATGATGATCGTCGCGAGGAACAATGGCGCGGCGAAGAGCGTGAACTGCGAGTATTCGATCGCGAAAAATATCGCGGGAATGAGCAAGACCGGCACGACCACGAGCGCAACGCGCGTCCATGAAGGCCAGTAGCGCCCGTCAGGAAAGGCGCAGCCGACCATCAGCAGGGGCATGTATGGAAGCGCCGAGACGACTTTGTAGGCCGCCAGAGCATTCAGGCTCGACCAAAACTCGATCGTCGGCCCGACGGGGATGAGGCAGAACGCAAAGGCGAACGCTGCGGCGACCGGGTCGTGCGAGCGGCGCAGGAAAAGGATGAGCGCAACGGCAAGCAGCAGAAGCGTCATCAGATCGTAGGCGATGCGGCGCGCCATGAAC
>DASPMA010000289.1:0-3171 GCA_035627335.1 Binatia bacterium | reverse complement strand
ACCCGGAAAAGCCGATGGTCACTTCGGGCATCCGGCTCGGCTCGCCAGCCTGCACTACGCGCGGCTTCGGACCGGGAGAGTTCCGTTTGGTCGCCGACCTGATTTGCGAGGTGCTGGACGGGCTGCAGGGCTCGAATGGCGACAATTCCGGCGTGGAAGCTGCAGTTGCGGCGAAGGTCGAGCAACTCACCGCCCGCTTTCCCATCTACACTTGAGGAGGCGCGCCGGTGATTCGGCGCGGGAGTAGCGCCGAATGCGTTGTCCCTTTTGTCAGAACGAAGACACCCAGGTGAAGGACAGCCGCCCGACCGAGGACGGGGCGGCCATTCGCCGTCGCCGCCAGTGCGATAAATGCGGCTCGCGCTTCACCACGTTCGAGCGCGTGCAGCTACGCGATCTCACGGTGGTCAAACGCTCCGGCCGGCGCGTGCCGTTCGATCGCGACAAGCTTGCCCGCTCGCTGGCCATCGCGCTGCGTAAGCGTCCGATCGAGCAGGACCAGATCGAACAGATGATCTCCGGCATCGTGCGCCGCCTGGAGAGCCAGGGTGAAAGCGAAGTGCCGTCCGAGACCATTGGCGAAATGGTGATGGAAGCGCTCGCCCACCTCGATCCGGTAGCATATGTCCGCTACGCCTCGGTCTATCGCGACTTCCGCGACACCTCCGACTTTGGCGACTTCATCGAAGAAGCCGGCAAGACGAAACGGCCGGCGAAGAGCTGAATATGGACCGCCGGCGCCCTCGCCGGCATGCTTCGGCGCTGGCCGGCGAGAGCGCCGGCGGTCCATAATGCCTGCATGCCTCATCCACGCATCACGCTGAAACTCGCGACTTCCCTTGACGGGCGTATTGCGACTGCATCCGGCGAAAGCCGCTGGATCACCGGCGAAGCGGCGCGAGCGCAAGTGCAAAAGCTGCGCGCGTCGCACGATGCGGTGATGATCGGTGCGGAAACCGCGCGGCGCGATGATCCCTCCTTGCTGGCGCGCGCTGAGGGCGTGGCGCTGCAGCCGGCGCGGATTGTGCTGACGTCGCGTTTCGACATCCCGTTCGAAGGCAAGCTGTTCGAGAACCTCGCGGACTCACCGCTGATCGTGTTTGGCGCAGAGCGCGCCAATCCGGCGCGCCAAGCGATCCTCGAAGGCGCCGGCGCGCGGGTAGAGCCCGTGCCTGCGACCGATGGCGGCATCGATATTGGCGCCGTGCTCGCTCGTTTGGACGCGTTGAACTTCGGCTCGGTCCTCGCGGAAGGCGGCGGCAAGCTCGCGGCGGCGCTCATCGCGGCGGACGCGGTGGCGCGGATCGAGTGGTTTCGCGCGCCGCTGCTGCTCGGCGCAGAGGGCAAGCCTGCCGTAGCGGCGCTGGCCCTCGCGAAGCTTGCCGATGCGCCACGGTATGGCCGGGTTGCGCTGCGTGAGCTTGGCCCCGACATCTGGGAGAGTTACGAGCGGGTCTCGTAAGAGAGCGTGATGTTTACGGGTATAGTTTCAGCTTTGGGCGAAGTGAAAGCGGTCGAACGCCTTGACGGCCTCGTGCGCCTAACGATTGCGAGTCCGTACGACGCTGCGGATGTCGACATTGGCGCCAGCGTCTCGCATGACGGCTGCTGTCTCACCGTCGTCGAAAAGCAATCTGTCCCGGGCGGCATGCGCTACGTCGTCGAGGCTGCGCCCGAGACGCTGACGCTGACGACTCTCGGCGCGCTCAATGAAGGCGACAAGGTGAATCTGGAACGCTCGCTTCGCGTGGGCGACGAATTGGGCGGGCACATGGTGCAGGGCCACGTCGATGGTCTGGGCGAGGTTTTGTCCGTCCGCCAAGACGGCGGCGGTTGGCGTCTCAAGATCAAACCCCCGTCGAATATCACGCACCTCATCGCGCCGAAAGGCTCCATCGCGGTCGCCGGTGTCTCGCTCACGGTGAACGAGGTGGACGCCGAAGGCTTTGGCGTTCTCATCATTCCGCACACCTGGGCGGTTACGACTTTGTCCAAGCTCAAGCCCGGCGATAAGGTGAACCTCGAGGCCGACATGATGGCGCGCTATGCGGCGCGCCTCATCGAGGCGGGGAGCGCATAATGGCGGCCAAGCCGTCCCCCATTTCCGAGTTCAAGCGCGCGATCTCGCCGATCCCGGAGATCATTGAGGAAGCGCGCGAAGGGCGCATGTTCATCCTCATCGATGAAGAGGATCGCGAGAATGAAGGCGACCTCGTCATCCCCGCGCAGTTCGCTACGCCGGCGCAAGTGAACTTCATGGCCAAACACGGGCGCGGCCTCATCTGTCTGGCGCTGACGCCGGAGCGCGCCGAGAGCCTCGGCCTCGATCCCATGACGCCGCGCAACCAGACCCGCATGGGCACGGCGTTCACCGTCTCCATCGAAGCGCGGGAAGGCGTGTCAACCGGCATCTCCGCGCACGATCGTGCGCTCACCATCGCCACCGCCATCGATCCCACCAAGGACCGGCGCGACATTGTCTCTCCCGGCCACGTCTTTCCGCTGACAGCCCGCGAAGGCGGCACGCTCGTGCGCGCCGGGCACACCGAAGCCAGCGTCGACATCGCGCGCGCCGCCGGGCTCAATCCCTCCGCCGTGATCTGCGAGATCATGAACGATGACGGCACCATGGCGCGGCTGCCGGAACTCGTCGCGTTCGCGCAATTCCACAATCTCAAGATCGGCGCGATCGACGAGCTGATCGCCTATCGGCGCGTAAACGAGCGCCTCGTCGAGCAGCTTGCCGACACGCCGTTCGAAGTCCGCGGCGGCAAGGGCTTTCGGCTGGTCGTGTTCCGCAACAAGATCGACGGCGTCGAACACACCGCGCTCGTGAAAGGCGAGATCAAAGCCGACAAGCCGACCCTGGTGCGGGTCCATCGTATCGACTTCGCCGCCGACATCATGGGCGGCTATGGCGCGCGGGCCGGGCTGATCGATAAAGCGTTGGCGGAGATCGAAGCCGAAGGCGCCGGCGTGCTGGTGCTGTTGCGCGATCTGGTGCCAGACGCCATTTCGCGCCGGCTATCGGGCGAGCCTGCGGAGCGCGAAGCAGAGGACGAACTCCGCGTTGTGGGAATCGGTTCGCAGATCCTGCGCGAACTGGGCGTCGGGCGCATGATTGTGCTCGCCAATGCGCCGCAGAAGGTGGTGGGGCTCGAAGGCTACGGC
>DASPMA010000288.1:0-6872 GCA_035627335.1 Binatia bacterium | reverse complement strand
GCGCACGGCGTGTTGCGTCTCGTGTTGGAGCTGGACGGCGAGATCGTAGAACGCGTCGATCCGCATATCGGCCTCTTGCACCGCGGCACCGAGAAGCTGATCGAGTACAAGACGTACCTGCAGGCGATTCCGTATTTCGACCGGCTCGATTACGTCGCGCCGATCAACCAGGAGCACGCCTTCTGCCTCGCGATCGAGAAGCTTGCCGGCATCGACGTGCCGCGCCGCGCCTCGATCATCCGCGTGCTCTATTCCGAGATCGGCCGCATCCTCAATCACCTGCTTAATGTCACGACGCAGGCGATGGACGTGGGGGCGCTGACGCCGCCGCTCTGGGGTTTTGAAGAGCGCGAAAAGCTCATGGTGTTCTATGAGCGCGCGTCCGGTTCGCGCATGCACGCCAACTATGTGCGCCCCGGCGGCGTGCACCAGGATCTGCCGCCGGCGCTGATAGACGACATCGAAGCATGGTGCCACCAATTCCCGCCCACAATCGACGACATCGAGGGCCTGCTGACCGACAACCGCATCTTCAAGCAGCGCAACGTCGATATCGGCGTTGTGACGCCCGAAGACGTGATCAAGTGGGGCTTCTCTGGCGTGATGGTGCGCGGCTCGGGCCTCGCTTGGGACCTCCGCCGTTCGCAGCCCTACGAGATCTACAACGAACTCGAGTTCAAGATTCCGATCGGCAAGAACGGCGATTGCTACGACCGCTATCTCTGCCGCATCGAGGAGATGCGCGAAGCGACCAAGATCATGCTTCAGTGCATCGAGCTGTTGCGCCAGACGCCTGGGCCGGTGCTGCCGGAGAACTCGAAGTTCGCGCCGCCGCGCCGGGCCGAGATGAAGACATCGATGGAAGCGCTGATCCATCACTTCAAACTTTACACCGAAGGCTTTCACGTGCCGGCGGGCGAAACCTACGCCGCGGTCGAGGCGCCCAAGGGCGAGTTCGGCGTCTATGTCGTGTCCGACGGCACCAACAAACCGCATCGCGTGAAGATCCGCGCGCCGGGTTTCCCGCACCTCGAAGCCATGGATTACATGTGCCGCGGCCACATGCTGGCGGACGTCTCAGCCGTGCTCGGCTCGCTCGACATCGTGTTCGGGGAAATCGATCGGTGAATGCCGAGCACACACCGATGATGTTGTGGATAGAGGGCAGTGTCGCCCTCGTGTTCATGCTCGGCTTCCTGGTGCACTCCATTTTCGCGTTCAAGCCGCAGCATGTGGAGCACCATCCAGAGCGCGTGCGCGTCGGCGCCGCTATCCAGGGGCTGACCATTGGATTGCTGATCGGGTTTGTGATCGTGCCGCTGCGCATGGGCTATATGGACGTGCGCGGCTTCGATCCAGCGATCTCACCAGGCTTGTCTTCGCTGTCGTTCCTGCCGGCGCTGTTGCTGTTGATTGTAATCCGCCGCGGCGCGCTTCTGAAAGCGCCGGTGCTCAAGACCTATCTGCGCGCCTATCGCCGCGCGTCGCTGCTGAAAGCCCGTGACGACGCCAACAAGGCGTTGGCCAAGCTCGACCAGATCGAAGGCCGAAGGGCGACGGCATGATCAACGACGCCGCCTCTTTTTATGCCGCCGTCGGCCTCGTGGCGGCCGGCGCCATCGTGTTGGCCGTCGCGGTGATGTATTTCCTCCGTCCCCGCACGCGCGCGCACTATCCGGGCGGCAATGGGCGCTACCTGCTGGCGATTACAGTGCAAATGATCGCGCTTCTCCTGCCGATTCCAATTGTGCTGATGTTCTTGTTGACCTCGCCGATGCCGCAGGAGCTGCAAGTCATCACCGCTGTCGTCGTGGGCATCGCCGTGCTGTTCGGCCTGCGCTTCGCGCCGGTGACCGGTCCGTTGCTGAAGGACCTGCACAAGGCGCGCGTGGAGGCCATGGTCGAAAGGCTGGGGCGGCGCTCATGAAGCCTGTCGATGTCGTCCAGGCCCAGCTGGAGGCCTACAATGCGCAGGACCTCGACGCGTTCTGCGCCTGCTTCGCCAAGGATTGCGTGATCGCCGATTTCAATGGCGCAGTGACGCAAGAGGGCGCTGGCCAGATTCGTCAGCGCTATGAAGCCATGTTCGCGCAGTATCCGGAGAACAAGGCGCACATCGTCAGCCGCATGGCGGTGGGCGATGTCGTGATCGATCACGAGCGCATCGACCGCTCGCCCCAGCTGCGCCTCGAAGCCATCGCCATCTACACCGTGAGGGATGGGCTCATCTCTCGCGTCGACTTTGTGAGAGCATCATGAGCGTCCGCCGTTTAGCCGCCGAGCAGCCCGCAAGCTTCGCGTTCTCGAAGGAGACGAAGAGCGAAGCCGAATGGTGGCTCGCTAAGTATCCCGCCGACCGCAAGCACTCGGCTGTGATCCCGATCATGTGGCTGGTGCAGAAGCAGGAAGGCTGGGTGTCCGAGCCCGCCATCCGCGCCATTGCCGAACTGCTCGATATGCCCACGATCCGCGTGCTCGAAGTGGCGACCTTCTACACGATGTTTCAGCTGCACCCGGTCGGGAAGCATCACCTGCAGGTGTGTGGAACGACGCCATGCATGCTGCGCGGCTCGGAAGAACTGAAAGCGGTTTGCAAGCGGCGCATTGGCCCGGCGCATACGGTGACAGCCGACGGCATGTTCTCGTGGGAAGAGATGGAGTGCATGGGCGCCTGCGTGAACGCGCCGATCGTCGCTATTCACGACTACTACCACGAAGACCTGACGCCGGACGCGCTCGAAGCGCTGATGGACAAGCTCGCGCGCGGGGAAAAGGTGAAGCCGGGATCGGCCGCCGGTCGGCAGACATCGGCGCCGCAAGAGGCGCAGAAGACGTTGACCGATCCCTCGCTCTATGATGGCTCGCTGGCGAAGAAAATTACGCTGCCTGGTCTCCCGGAAAAGGCGTGAGCGACGAGCGTCCTCCGGGCCTCTCGCCGCGCCGGAAGCTCGATGTTGAGCAACCGATCGGCATTGGCGGGTTTGCTAAGAACGGCGCGGTCGTGATGTACGGGCTCGTGACGGTCGCGCTCGTCGGGATCGCCTTCTATATGGCGGTGGTCGAGCAGCGGCCGCTGATGAGCGGATGGGTCGCGGCGCCGGCGATCGGCGCTGTCTGGTTTGGGCTTCGGCTCTTCATGATTTTGGGTTCGAGAAAGTAGCGGCATGCTGGCGGACAAGGATCGCATCTTCCTCAATCTTTACGGGACGCATGGAGCGGACCTGGAGAGCGCCAAGAAGCGCGGCGCCTGGAACGGCACCGCCGACATGATCGCGGCGGGGCGCGACTGGATCATCGCCAACGTGAAGGAATCCGGCTTGCGCGGGCGCGGCGGGGCGGGCTTTCCGACCGGACTCAAGTGGTCCTTCATGCCCAAGGAAGTGAAGGACCGTCCGCACTATCTCGTGGTCAACGCGGACGAATCCGAACCGGGCACATGCAAGGACCGCGACATGATGCGGCACGATCCGCATCTCTTGATCGAAGGCTGCTTGGTCGCCTCGTTCGCGATGCAGGCGCACGCTTGCTACATCTATATTCGCGGCGAGTACGTCTATGAGCGCGAGGCGATGGAGCGCGCGATTAAAGAAGCGTACGAGGCCAAGCTCATCGGCAAGAACAACGTGCATGGCTGGGATTTCGATCTCTACATGCACCACGGCGCGGGCGCTTACATTTGCGGCGAGGAAACGGCGCTGCTGGAAAGCCTCGAAGGCAAGAAGGGCCAGCCGCGCCTGAAGCCGCCGTTCCCGGCGAATGTCGGCCTCTATGGCTGCCCGACCACTGTGAACAATGTCGAATCCATCGCCGTGGTGCCGACCATTCTGCGCCGCGGCGCGAAGTGGTTCGCCGGCATCGGCCGCGCCAACAACACCGGCACCAAGGTGTTCTGCATCTCGGGCCATGTGAACAAGCCGTGCAATGTCGAAGAAGCGATGAGCATCCCGCTGAAAGAACTCATCGAGGAGCACGCAGGCGGCGTGCGCGGCGGCTGGGGCAATCTGAAAGCCGTTATCCCGGGCGGGTCATCGGTGCGAATGATCACCGCGCAAGAGAGCGAGACCATGCTGATGGATTTCGACTCGCTGATGGCCGCGCCGCACCGTTCGGGCCTTGGGACGGCGGCGGTGATCGTGATGGATCAGTCCACCGACATGATCCGCGCCATCGCGCGCATCGCCTACTTCTACAAGCACGAAAGCTGCGGCCAGTGCACCCCATGCCGCGAAGGCACCGGCTGGATGTGGCGCGTGCTCGAACGCATGGCCAAGGGGGAGGCCGATCACAGCGAGATCGATCTGCTGCTCGACGTGGCGGGGCAGGTTGAAGGCCACACCATTTGCGCTTTGGGCGACGCCGCCGCCTGGCCGATTCAAGGGCTGATCCGCTGCTTCCGCGGCGAGATCGAGCAACGCATCGACCGCTACCGCGCGGCGAAGGGCGTGCATCAAGTGCGCACGCCGGTGGCGGCGGAGTAAGCGCAATGAAGCACTTTCTTCTTATCTACAATTATGCGCCGGACTACATGGAAAAGCGCGCCGCCGTGCGTCCCGCGCATCTCCAACTCGCGCGCGCCTCTGTCGCGCGGGACGAACTCCAACTTGGCGGCGCGGTCCCGCATGATGATCCTCCGTTCGGGCTGTTGGTGTTCAAAGCCGAAACCGCGGCCGTCGCCGAGGACTTTGCCCGTGGCGATCCTTACGTCACTCAGGGCGTCGTCACATCTTGGCGCGTGCGCGAGTGGATCACGGTGGTGGGCGAGGACGCGCTGACGAAAGTGTGAGTCACGAAGAGGGCGGCTCACCGAGCCGCCCTGGTACGTTCGAATCGAGCTGCGTCTAGTTCCGCGGCTCTTTGTCTTTGCGCTGACGGTCGCCTTGTTCGCGATCCGGGCGCTCCATGTCTTCGCGTTCTTGATCCGGACGACGGCCCGGCTGCGCTTGACGCTCTTGATCGCGTTCTTGGTTCGGTTGTTGCGGGTTGTTGGCCATGAAAGACACCTCAAGCGTTGCCCGCCCTTGCGCAATCAACGCGGCCTTGGCTCCGAAGTTCCAAAAAAGCCGTGTTCCGTCAGTGCGTTACCGTATGAACATCGGATAGACTGCGCGCGGACACGCGTCGCCGGCGCGACAATCGTTGCGCCATCAAAACAGCATCGCGCTTTGACCTGTAAGCGCTTGTCGCTGCGGGCGTTTCGCCCACTTGCGGCGCGCCCATAAATCAGTCATGCGCGTGCCCGCGAAAGCGGTTTTCCATGACGAAGATTCTCGTCGACGGCGTTGAAGTCGACGTTCCTCCAGAATTGACGTTGCTGCAGGCGTGCGAAGCCGCCGGCGCCGAGATTCCGCGCTTCTGCTACCATGAGCGGCTCAGCATCGCCGGCAACTGCCGTATGTGCCTGATCGAGGTGAAGGTCGGCGGCAAATCGGGGCCGAAGCCGATCGCCTCGTGCGCGCAGCAGGTGAAGGACCTGCCGCCGCCGCGCGACGACAAACTGAACGAACTCGTCACCAAGAGCGACGCCGTGAAGAAGGCGCGCAACGGCGTGATGGAGTTCCTGCTGATCAACCATCCGCTCGACTGTCCGATCTGCGACCAGGGCGGAGAATGCGACCTGCAGGACCAGTCGATGGCCTATGGCCGCGGGGGCTCGCGCTTCGATGAGAACAAGCGGGCTGTCGAAGAAAAGTACATGGGACCGTTGATCAAGACGATCATGACCCGCTGCATCCAGTGCACGCGCTGCGTCCGTTTTGTCACCGAAGTTGCCGGCGTTCCGGAAATCGGCGCGACCGGCCGCGGCGAGGACATGGAGATTACGACCTACCTCGAAGCCGCGCTCACCAGCGAGTTGTCCGCCAACGTTATCGATCTCTGTCCGGTGGGTGCGCTGACGTCCAAACCCTACGCCTTCAACGCGCGCCCGTGGGAGCTGACCAAGACGCCGAGCGTGGACGTGATGGACGCGCTGGGCTCCGCCATCCGCGTCGATGCGCGCGGCGATACGGTGTTGCGCGTGCTGCCAATGGTGAACGAGGAGATCAACGAAGAGTGGATCTCCGATAAGACGCGGTACGCGGTCGACGGCCTCAGCCGCCAGCGGCTCGACCGGCCTTACATTCGCGAGAACGGCAAGCTGCGGGCTGCGACCTGGGGCGAAGCGCTCCAAGCGACGGCCAACGCGCTGTCCGGCGATCCGAAAAAGATCGGCGCCATCGCCGGCGATCTCGCGTGCGCCGAGAGCATGAAGGCGACGCTCGATCTTTTCCGCGCGCTTGGTTCGCCCAATACCGATTGCCGGACCGATGGCTCCGCGCTCGGCGGGGGCGCGCGCCAAGACTATCTTTTCAATTCCACAATCGCCGGCGTGGATGAAGCGGACGCGATCGTGCTGGTCGGCGCCAACCCGCGCCTCGAAGCGCCGGTGCTCAACGCGCGCATCCGCAAGGCGTGGCTACGCGGCGCCGAGATCGCGGTGATCGGCGAAGCGGCTGACTTGTCGTATCCCTACGTGCATCTCGGCGGACACTTCGGCGATTTCAAACTGCGCGACGAGACAGCCGAGAAGCTGCGTGTGGCGAAGCGGCCGATGATCATTGTCGGCGCGGGGGTCAGCGCCGGCGCGCTACGGGGCGCCGGCAAGCTGGCGGCGGCGGCCAGCGTCGTGCGCGAAGGCTGGAACGGCTTCAACGTATTGCACACGGCGGCCTCGCGCGTCGCCGGTCTTGATCTGGGCTTTCTGCCCGGCGCCAGCGGCAAGAACGCTCCCGAGATGCTGAAGGGCGGCATGGACACGCTGTTCCTGCTCGGCGTCGATGAAGTTGCGCTGCCGCGGGCCGGCACGGTCATATATCTCGGCACCCATGGCGATG
>DASPMA010000287.1:0-3122 GCA_035627335.1 Binatia bacterium | reverse complement strand
AGGGCCATCACCGCAGGCGTGTCGAGCTTGGCCGTCAACAAATCGGCGTTGCGCCGAATGCGCTCGACGCGCGCGCTAGAAAAGAGTGTGATCCCGTCAGTATTCCGCAGCATCGCCGCTTGCAGCATCAGGCGGCCAATTTCGCCGACATCGCTCGCGGTGAGTCCGGTGTCTTCCTTGAGGCGACGCGCCAAATGCTCCTCGGCTTGGAGGCGGCCCAGGAAACTGGCGAGGCGCGCCCCGAGCACGGAATGAATTACGAGCCGCGTGGTCGGGGGGAGTGCGCGGGGTCGGTCAAGCCAGCGGGCTGCGACCTGGACGACGTCGCAAAGTTCCGGATGCGCGTCCATGATCAGTTCAGATTCCTCGATCGACGTCGCGATACCGTAGGCGCCGACTTTTCCGTCCTGACGGAGCCCGTCGAGGAGCCGCTTCAGGTCGTCATGCACCTCATGCGCCCTGATCTCGTGCAGCAACAGCGCTTCGACGTGATCCGTCCTCAGTTTGCGCAGGCTGGTTTCCACGCTTCGTTGGACCTGCGCCACCTCAAACCGGCCGACTGATGTGGCGGGCCGCGGAAGGCGGAACGTAGCCGCGAACTTGTTCACTCCCCGCGCGAACCGGCTGGCCGGTGCGATGCCCGCTTTGGTGACAATTGTAAGTTCCTGACGGCACTGGCGAGCCAATTCGCCTAGAACGCCTTCGGACTCGCCGGAACTGTACATGCGCGCGGTATCGAAATGGCGGATGCCGCAGGCATAGGCCGTCTCAAGCAGCGTCAACGCATCGCGTCTGGTTAACGGTCCGGGAATGGCGGTGCAGCCGAAGCCGAGGCGTGTCGCGCCGTTCTTCGCTTTCATAGCTGCAACTCGTCGCTCGGTCTCTTGCACGTCTGTCAAAGCAACCATGGCGCCGCAGAAAGAATGAAACTAGTCCATTCATCGCATTAGGACAGCTCGCTCGCACAAGGCGCATGTGCTTGATTGGCAGCAAGGCGCAGCGCAACAGTGTTCCTAACTCGGGCGGACGCGGGGGTCGTGCCAAAATGGCGCAGCGGGCGAGTTAATGGCTAGCACCGACATCGCCGAACGGGATCGCTTCGTTGTCCTCGACGGGATGCGGGGCTTGGCGGCGCTTGCCGTCATTACCGATCACGTGCCTTCAGAGATCATGCGCGCGCTGCTGCCCGGACGGTACCTGGCGGTGGATTTTTTCTTCGTGCTTTCCGGCTTTGTGCTGGCGCACGTTTACGGTGAACGGCTGAAGCAGGGGATGGGCCTCGTCGCGTTCATGCGTGTGCGTCTCGTCCGGCTCTATCCACTCTACCTTGCGGCGGTGCTGATCAGTGTCGCGATGTCGATGCTCGTCGCGATGAAGGGGTGGGAGCCATACGCGCTCTGGCAAGTGTTCACTTCACTCGCATTCGCGCTGTTGCTGATCCCGTGCCCGCCGAGCCTCTCGCTCTGGCCGAACGCGCCGTTCCCGCTGGTGGGGCCGTCCTGGTCGCTGTTCTTCGAGTTGGTGATCAACGTCGTTTTCGCAGCGGTGGGGAGGTTCCTGACTTCCGCTCTCTGCCTTTGGTTCATGGGGATAGGCGCCGCCGCGTTGACGCTGGCGACGTTGGCCGGGATGGATATCGGCGGACACGCCTGGTCGAACATCCTCGGGGGGCTCCTGCGCGTTACATTCGGCTTCTTCGCGGGCGTATGGCTCTACAAGTTGCGGGATCGCTGGACGGCGCCGGGATTGCCGGTATGGGCCGCGTTCGGGCTACTTTTCGCAGCCATGGCGATGCCGATGCCGCACGCGCTGCGGCCGTATTGGGACCTGACGGCCATCCTGTTCATTTTCCCGCCGCTGGTGGCGATGAGCGCCAATTCAAGCGTCAAAGGCAGGCTGTTGGATTTCTGCGCATTCGTGGGACTTGTGTCCTACGGCGTCTACGTTTTGCATGTTCCGCTGTTCGCGTGGGTGCGCTTGGCGCTGCAACGTGCCGAGATTTACGAGCAGATGCCGGGCGCTGCGATGGTCGCGCTGATGGCGATCGTCGCGCTGGGCGTCACCTGGGTTCTGCACATGGTTTACGACGTACCGGTGCGGCGTTTCCTCTCCCGCAGGAAACAGCGCAAGAGCAGGGAAACCACTGGACCGGCGCCTGCATCCTGAGCCATCTAGGTCGGCGACCGGTCTCACTTCGAAGCACATGAAACAAGCGCTGAAACAGCTGGTCCGCAAGACGGGGCTGGAACGCCGCCACGTCGAAGCGGCGCGTATGTACGGCGAACGCCAAGCGCTTGCGCTTGCGCCGCCGCGGCCTGCGCGCAAGCGTGGACGCATCCTGTGCTTCCATTCGGTGGGACAGCCGGAGTTCGGCGTTAACGACGTCCCTCCCGAGCGCTTCCGCCGTCACATCGAACTTGCGCTGGAGCTGGGCTACCGCTTCGTGCCGCCGGCCGAGATCGCGCGCGACGGCGGCGGGCCGAAAGACTTGGCGGTCTCATTCGACGATGCGTTGAAGACGGTGCTCACCGAGGCCGATCCGATCCTTCGCGAGCACAGCATTCCCTACACCGTATTCGCTGTCGCGGAATGGAGCGATCATGGCCAGGACTGGCAGAAGGAGAAAGTGCTGAGCTGGGACGAACTCGGGGCTATGCGCGAACGCGGTGTCGAGATCGGCGGCCACTCAGCCACACACCGAAACTTCGGCTGCATCGATGAGAAGCGTGCGCGCGCGGAGTTCGAGAGATCGCGCGACACCATGAAAGCGCGGCTGGGTTTCACGCCTGATGCGATGGCGATCCCCTTCGGCCAGTCCGCCAATTGGAGCGATGTCGCAGATCGCGCCGCGCGCGAAGCCGGCTTCACCACCATCTACGCGCAAGCCGAGGACACGCGTCCGCGCGGCACAATCGCACGCACCTTCGTCACCCGCTTCGACGACGACCGCATCTTCAAGGCGCTGCTGCGCGGCGCCTTCGATCGCTGGGAGGAGTGGACGTGGATGTACTGACCGGCAAGCGCCGCGTCTCGGTCGTCGTCCCGACGCGCAACCGGCCTGATACGCTGCGTCAGGCGCTCGCCAGCATCCGCGCGCTGGAAGCGGACGATCTGACGTTCGA
>DASPMA010000286.1:0-2168 GCA_035627335.1 Binatia bacterium | reverse complement strand
GAAGCTGCGCGCCGCGGCGTTGAACGAAGATCTTCCGCTGGAAGAGCGTTTCGCCGCGCGCCTCAAGCTGGCGCAGCTGCCGCGCAACTCCTCGGTCACGCGCGTGCGTAACCGCTGCGAGCTGACGGGGCGTCCGCGTGCGTTCTATCGGAAGCTGAAGCTCTCTCGTATCGCGCTGCGGGACCTGGCCTCCAAGGGCCAGATCCCCGGCATGGTCAAGTCGAGCTGGTAAGGGGAGCGCTCATGAATCTGAACGATCCCGTAGGCGACTTGATCACCCGCATCCGCAACGCCCAGCTGCGCGGCCGCTCGAAGCTCACCTCTCCGGCGTCCACGCTGCGCGTGCGCGTGCTGCAAGTGCTGAAGGACGAAGGCTACATTCGCGATTTCCGCGAGCTCGCGAATGGCGCGCACAAGGAAATCGAGATCGAGCTGAAGTATTTCGAAGGGTCGCCCGCGATCCACGAAATCCAGCGCGTTTCGAAGCCCGGCCGTCGTGTCTACTCGTCGATCAAAGACCTCCGCCTCGTGCGCAACGGTCTCGGTATCTCGATCATCTCGACGCCGAAGGGCGTGATGAGCGACAACGCCGCCCGTGAAGCCAATGTCGGCGGCGAAATCCTCTGCGAGGTCTACTGATGTCGCGCATCGGCAAGAACCCAATCAAAGCGCCGTCCGGCGTCACCGTCACGGTCAAGGGCCAGGACGTGAACGTGAAGGGCCCGAAAGGCGCTCTGAACTTCCGCGCGCACGACGACGTGGAGGTCGCGTTCGGCGACGGCGCCATCACCGTGAAGCCGCGGCACGAGACCCCGCGCGCACGCGCGCTTTGGGGCACGACGCGCGCCGTGATCGCCAATAACGTAAAGGGCGTCACGGAGGGCTTTGAGAAAAACCTCGAAATGACTGGCGTCGGCTATCGCGCAGCGATGCAGGGCAAGAACCTGCAGATGCAGCTCGGTTACAGCCACGAGATCATCTACCAGCCGCCGGAAGGCGTCACGATCGCAACGCCCAAGCCCACCGAAATCAAGGTAAGCGGCGTCGATCCGCAGGCGGTTGGCCAAGTCGCTGCCGAAATCCGCTCGTATCGTCCGCCGGAGCCCTACAAGGGCAAAGGTCTGCGCTACGCCGGTGAACGCATTCGCCGCAAGGAAGGCAAGAAGAAGTAAGCCATGGCCCGGAAACTCAATCCCACCGAGCGCCGCGCCCAACGCAATCGCACGCGTCTGAAGAAGAACGCCGGCGATGGCCGCTTGCGCCTTTCTGTTTTCCGCTCGTCGAAAAACATTTCGGCGCAGCTGATCGACGACGCCAAGGGCGTCACCGTCGCCGCGGCGTCTTCTCTGGAAGACGCCGTCAAGGCGAAGGGCTCCAACAAGGACGGCGCCGCCGCGGTCGGCAAGCTTTTGGCCGAGCGCGCGGTGAAGGCGGGCCAGAAGAAGGTCGTGTTCGACCGTGGCCGCTACATGTTTCATGGCCGGGTGAAAGCCCTGGCCGACGCCGCCCGCGAGGGCGGTCTCGAATTCTGAGGACGCAGAGATGACGGACGAAACCGCAGGCGGCCCGCCGGCAGAGGCCACTGAAACGACGGAGCAGCCGCGTGGCCGCGGTCCGCGTGGTCCGCGTCGTGGCGGCCCGGGCGGCGGACGCGGCCCGGGCGGCGGTCGCGGTCCTGGCGGCGGCGATCGGGGCCGTCGCGGCCCGCGCGATGCGCAAGCCACCGAGGAGCGCGCTGAAGGCGAACTGGTCGACAAACTTGTCGCCATCAACCGCGTCGCCAAGGTCGTGAAGGGCGGCAAGAATTTCGGCTTCGCCGCGCTGGTTGTTGTCGGCGACAAGAAGGGCCGTGTCGGCTTCGGTCATGGTAAGGCGCGTGAAGTGCCGGAAGCCATCCGCAAGGCCACCGAAGAAGCCAAGAAGACGATGATCCGCGTTCCTCTCCGTGAAGGCCGCACACTGCACCATGACGGCGCCGGCCGCTGGGGCGCGGGCAAAGTCATGCTGCGCGCAGCTCCGGCCGGTACTGGCCTCATCGCCGGCGGTCCGATGCGCGCCGTGCTCGAAGTGCTGGGCGTCTCCGACGTCGTCGCCAAGTCGAAGGGCTCGTCGAACCCCTACAACATGGTGCGCGCCACGATCGACGCGCTCAAAGAACAAAGCTCGCC
>DASPMA010000285.1:0-2616 GCA_035627335.1 Binatia bacterium | reverse complement strand
CTATCTTCATACTGATAGCGTGGATCGGCCGTGAGCTGCGCCAAGCGCGCGCCAACGGGGCCCGCTGTCAACCCGACGCGTCTGAGCGCGATGTCGAGTTCATTGGTGAGCGTGCGCACGCGCTGCAGGCCGATGCGATGGATCTCGTCCGGCGTCAGCGTCGTCGTGGTCTCGATGCGCAACGCGGCGGCGTAAAATTCGGCGCCATGCGGAAGATTGGCAATACCGGCCGCGTCCGTAGCGTTGCCGCGGTCCGCGCGTAGGAAAATCGCGGCGCGCTGATGCGCCGGCAAGATGTGATCACGCACGATGGCTTCCGCCCGCGCCACATAACCCGCATTGCGCTGCTGCGCCGCTGCCCGCGCGGCGGGGTCGGTAACGCCGGCCGCAAGCGCTTCCAGCTTGCGTTGCAGCGCTGTGACATAGAGCTGCTGCACCGGCGGCTGGCTCAACACAGCCTCGAGCGCGGCAATCGTTGCATCCATGATGAAGAGAGGCGGCCGCACCCCATTGCCCGCATCGATGCGCGCGCGCGCGGTTTCGTCGTCGATCGCCTGGGCCACCGCGCGCAGGCGCGTCAGATAAGCTTCCGCGTCTTCGGGCGAGGTGATGCCGTGCCGCTCGTCGAGGAAACTCGGCAGCGTCAGGAAGGCCGAGTCCATTTGGTTGAGGACGTACGGACGCAGTCCGCCGAGCGGGGAGAAATCGCCATACTGGAACGCCGCGCCGGACGCCGCCGCTTCGAACTGTTCGCGCAAGACTGACAATGTCTGCGCATCTGCGGGGCTCAAGGTTTCCGGATCGAGCGCGCGCAGTTCGGTGTAGCGTCTCAGCGCCGCGCTCCGCCGCGCCTCCAGCGCGAGCGGCGATCGGTCATCGAGCTTGTCATTGTAGCGCCCGCCCGCCGCTTCCTCGGAGACGCCCGCTTGTGTTGCGAGTTCGGGGCTGTCGGTAAGGATTTCCCGCGTCCAGTCGGCGAGCCGGCCGTCGAAAGCGGTCATCGGTTGCGGCCGGCGCGGTCCGCACGCCCCCGCCGCGACGACAAGCGTCAGCGCCATTACCCAGCCTAGAACCCTCATCCGCCCCCTCGTTGGATTGCGTCACCTGCCGCGAGGGGCAGGGACATAGCACGGGGCAAGGCGCTGAAAAGCGGCGCGACGGCGTTTCGGTTGCGCTCGGCTGTTGCGGAATTGGCGCATTCGTGGTTGGAGAGCCGCCGTGGTAGGGAACTCGCGGAGACACCCATGACGACCGCCCAGGGCGGCCAGCAGACGCTTGGCAAAATCCTCTTCTATCGCCAGCTCGAGCCGCTCTCGATCGAGAAGCACCGCTCGCTCGGCGTCAGCACGGTTAGCAATCCGTTTTCGTTTTTGGCCGACACCCACTTGGTGCCGCTGACGGTGGACGAGTTCGGCCTCGCGGCCGTCTGCTATCCGATCATTTTCGACACGCAGACCAAGACGCCGCTCGCGGTGATGGGCTTGCGCGCGGGCATGAACGTCTTCCTCGGCGCCGACGGCTCGCTCGACCCGGAAGTTTATCTTCCGGCGTTCGCACGCCGCTATCCCTTCCTGCCGATCCTCACCGGCCAGGGAGACCAGAAGCAGGCGCAGCCGCAGGACGGCGACAAGGTTTTGGTGTGCATTGACCGCGCCGCGAAAATGCTGTCATCGACGCCCGAGCTGCCCTTCTTCGACGGCGACAAGCCCTCGCGCTACACGCAGGACGCCATCCAGTTCTGCCGCGAGTTCGATACGCTCGGACGCCGCACGCAGGAATTCGTGAAGCTGATGGACGAACATCAGCTGTTCGAGCTGACCCCGCTTGCGCTGCCGCGCGCCAAGCCGGACGGCACGCCGGACGAGCCGGCAAAAATCGGCGAGTATTTGCGTATCTCCGAGCAGAAGCTGAATGCACTGCCGAAGGACACCTATCTCGAACTGCGCGACAAGGGCGTTTCGGCGGTCATGCATGCCCACCTGCTGTCGCTGGGCCTGTGGCCTAAAATCCTGTCGCGCGCCGCGCGCATCCAGGCCGCCACCCCGCTCAGCAACTGAGCGCGCAGCTTGTCCGTATAACGAGGCGCCTCGTCCGAAAGGGCGGGGCGCTTTCGCTTGTGCCGCATTGGCCAAAGCCGGGCCGGAACGGTATGCCCCTCGCGATGCGTTTTCTCCTCGCTTTTGCCGCCCTGCTGTTTTCGGCCCTGGCTTCCCCCGCCGACGCCCAATCGCTGGGCCCGCGCAGAGTAGAGACGTCGCTGCACGCGTCCCGCGCCGCGGCCGCGCCGGGCGAAACCTTCACCATCGTCCTCCGCCAGCGCATCCTCGACGGGTGGCATACATATTGGCGCAATCCCGGCGCTGCGGGCGAACCCACGGACATCAACTGGACACTGCCGTCCGGGTTCGAAGCAGGCCCAATCCAATGGCCCGCGCCTGAACCGTTGCTGGCGCTTGGCCTCGTCAATTACGGCTATTCCGACGAAGTACTGCTCCCGATGGAGATGCGCGCGAGTCCGTCCGCGCGTCCCGGCCAGACCGCGCAATTCACGGCGAACATCTATCTGGTGGTTTGCTCCGAAGACACGTGTGTGCCGGAGGAGAGCACGGTCTCGTT
>DASPMA010000284.1:0-7617 GCA_035627335.1 Binatia bacterium | reverse complement strand
GCCATCGCCCTGATCGGAGGCGGCTTTATCCTGTGCGCGCTTCTGCTGGCGGGGCTGCCGCCACTTTCCGGTTTCGTCGGGAAATTCGCAATGATGGTGGGATTGGCTGAAGGTGGGACGCCGGTGGACTGGATCCTGGTTGCACTCCTCACCCTCTCCAGTTTCACGGCGATCGTTGCGCTGCTGCGCATCGGCATCGAAACGATCTGGTCTGCCAGGGATAGCGTCGTCCCTCGTGTGCGCGGCGTCGAGCTTGCCGCCATCGCCGGGCTTCTCATCGCCTGCGTTGTCATAACGGCGAGCGCCTCGACTGTGCTGCAGTACACTGACGCAACCGTCGCGTGGCTGCATCGCCCACACGATTATGTCGGCGCTGTCTTGGGCCCGAACGATGTGATTCCGGCGCGCGTCGAGGAGACGCCATGAGGCGCCTCTTTCCTTATCCTGGCCTGTCGTTCGTCTTGGCCGTGTTCTGGCTTCTGCTTCACAATTCGCTGGCGCCGGCGACCTTTGTGGGCGCTATCTTGGTTGGCGTGGCGGCGCCTTTGAGTTTTGCGCCGCTTGAGGCGCCGAGGGTGCGCATCGGCAGCTTCGTAGCTCTACTGAAGCTTGGCGGCGTCGTGGTCTATGACATCGTCCGTTCGAACTTAGCGGTCGCCGCCCTTATCCTCAGCGGCGCCAAGCGCAGACGCACGTCGGGCTTCGTTTCTATTCCGCTCGAACTCCGCAATCAGTATGGCCTCGCTCTCCTTGCTGTCATCATAACGAGCACGCCGGGCACATTATGGGCGCAGCATGACATCGCCCCGAACCGCCTCCTCCTGCACGTTTTCGATCTCGTCGACGAAAGCGATTGGATCGATCTGGTAAAGCGCCGTTACGAACCGCTCCTGCTGGAGATATTCGAATGAGCGTTCTCATTCTTGGCGCCGCCATCCTCGTTGCGCAGATTATGCTCGGTTTGGCGATGGCTCTCGCGGTCTGGCGCATCGTTCGTGGCCCGCGAGCACAAGACCGCGTGCTCGGGCTCGATACGCTCTACGTCACCGCGCTCCTGATGATGGTGACGTTCGGCATTCGCACCGGCAGCACGCTCTATTTCGAGGCCGCGCTGGTCATCGCCCTGTTGGGGTTTGCATCAACCGTCGCTCTGGCGAAGTTTCTCATGCGCGGCGAGGTTATCGAATGATCGACGCACCTGATCTCCCCGTGTGGGCCGCTGTCCTGGCCGGCTCTCTCATCCTGAGCGGCGCCGCCTTTACCTTGATTGGCGCAATTGGCCTCGTGCGGCTCAAGCTCTTTTACGACCGCGTCCATGCTCCGACGCTGGGCGCCAGCTTGGGCTCGGCGCTGATTCTGCTGGGATCAATGCTCGTCTTCTCGGTGCTGCAGACGCGCTTCGTAGCGCACGAAATCCTGATTGCCGCATTCATCCTGCTGACGACGCCCGTCACCTTCATTCTGTTGGTGCGCGCCGCCCTCTACCGCGACCGCGCCGAGTCCAACGAAGGCGTGCCGCCAATGGATTGAGGCCGCGCGACCGGATGAAAGTTAGCGGTCCTTATGCTCATCCATGAAACGCTCGATCTCGAGGCCAACCCAAAGCGGCTTCACCTCTTCGGCGACTTCTTCGGCAAGTTCGGGTGAACCTGGAGCCGGGTAATCGAAATCGAACAAGGCCTGCGGGAAGCCATAGAAGTCGTGGATCGTGCGCGGCTTGGTCATCGCAGTGACGGCCGTCGCGCCAAAAAACCAGTGAGCCGAAATCATCAGGACCGCGCGCGGCCAATCTCGCGCCATGCTTGCGTGTAGCGGTTTGATTCCAGCGTGTTCATCGGGTTCCCGTGACCGATAAATACGACTGGACTCATGACCACCGTCGTCTCCTCGCCTGTTCCAACGCCTCGGCCCGGCTGCATGCGAAGGCGCGCTTGCCCAGTTTAGCGCGGTGAGTTGCCCTGGCCACCCGCAAACATATCTAGTGCATCGAGGGAGGGCAGCGTGCTCCGCGACGTTCAAGACGTTCTTTTGCTTCGTGACTGGCGCAAGCCGGCCACTCGCGCCGATTGGGCTGTCGCCGCCCTCGGATTCGTCATTGCGATCGTCGGCGCCATCCTCGCCATTGGCGGCGCGATCCTAATCAGTGTCGGCGGGTCCTGGTTCTACTTCATTGCGGGGCTTCTCCTCATCGTCTCAGGCATGGCGCTTGCGCAACGCAAGCTCATCGGCGCGTGGCTCTATTTCGCCGCTTTCGTCGTGACCGCGCTTTGGGCGTTTTGGGAAGTGGGCCTGGCCGGCTGGCCTTTGGTGCCGCGCCTGGTCGGGCCGCTCGTGCTGCTGCTTCTCGTCATTGTGGCGCTGCCGACGCTCGACACTGGACGCGGCAGCCGCTTCAGATTGTACGGCTTGGGCGTTTTCGGCGTTCTCGTGTTGGCGCTCGGCATCGGCGTCTCTCAAGCAAATCGAGCGGCGCCGCCAGGCGCCATGCCCGAAGCCTTCGCCACAGCGATGGCCGATCCTTCGCTGATGCCGGTTGGAACGGACTGGCCGGCATATGGCGCCACCTACAATGCACAGCGCTATTCGCCGCTCAATCAAATCAACCGCGATAATGTCGATCAGTTGGAACGCGCTTGGACATTCCGCACCGGAGACATGCCCGAAGAACGCTGGGGCGCGGAGACGACGCCGCTCAAAATCGGCGACATGATGTATCTGTGCACCGGGCGCAGCGCCTTGATCGCGATCGATGCGGCGAGCGGGGAAGAACGTTGGCGCTACGATCCGCAGGTCGCCGATGAGGACATTCCTTACACCGCGGCTTGCCGCGGCGTTGCCTATTATGCGCGTCCAGGCGCGGACCCAGCTTCGGCGTGTGGAACGCGCATCATAAGCGGCACCCTCGACGCACGCTTGATTGCCGTGGACGCGCGCACCGGCGCGCCGTGCGCCGACTTTGGCGCCGGCGGCGCCGTGGATATCACAACTGGCATGGGCGAGGTCCTGCCCGGGATGGTCTCGATCACGTCGCCGCCCGTCATAGCGCGCGGCGTCGTCGTCACCGGACACCAGGTGCTCGACGGCCAATACGCCAACGCTCCGTCTGGCGTGATCCAAGGCTATGACGCCGTGACAGGCGAGTTGCGTTGGGCCTGGGACATGGAGCACCCAGAGCGGACGGGCCTGCCGCCCGAAGGTGAAACCTACACGCGCGGCACGCCCAACATGTGGACCATGGCGACCGCGGATGAAGCGCTCGGACTTGTCTATCTGCCGCTTGGCAATGCCGCAGCAGATTACTGGAGTTCACATCGCTCAGACGCGGAGAATCGACACTCGACGGCGCTCGTCGCACTCAACGCGCAAACCGGCCGTGAGGCGTGGACCTTCCAGACCGTACACATGGACGTGTGGGACTACGACCTCGGCTCGCAACCGACCTTGGTGGATTTTCCCAGCGCCTCTGGCGTCGTGCCTGCGGTCATTCTCGCAAGCAAGCAAGGCGAAATTTATGTGCTCGACCGGCGCACGGGCGCCCCGTTGCACGACATCGAAGAGCGCCCCGTTCCGGGCGGCGGACTTGAGCCGCAGCTTCGCGCGCGCACGCAGCCCTTCTCTCGCTTTCACACCCTGCGCAGACCCGATCTCACCGAGCGCGACATGTGGGGCATGTCGCTGATCGACCAGATGGTCTGCCGCATCCAGTTTCGCCAAGCGACCTACAACGGCATCTACACGCCGCCCACGACGGCCACGCGCTGGATTCAATATCCCGGCTACAATGGCGGCTCGGATTGGGGCGGCATCGCGGTCGATCCGCGCCGCGGCGTCATCATCGCGAATTACAGCGACATGCCGAACTACAATCGTCTCGTTCCGCGCGATGAGGCGAACCGGTTGGGCTGGGCGCCGCGCGATCAGGCGCGCGGCGGCGACATGGGCTCCGGCGCGGAAGGCGCCGGCGATCCGCAATGGGGCGTTCCCTTTGCCATCGACGTCAACGCCGGCTGGCGCATGCCTTCGACCGGCCTGTTGTGCAAAGAGCCGCCCTACGGCGGCATACGCGCCATCGACCTTCGAACCGGCCGCACCATTTGGGATCGCCCCTTCGGCACCGCGCGCCGCAACGGGCCATGGGGCATCCCGTCCATGCTGCCGCTCAATATCGGCACGCCGAACAATGGCGGCGCTGCGATCACCGCGGGCGGTCTCATCTTCATTGCCGCAGCAACCGACAATCTCTTCCGCGCCATCGACATTCAAACCGGCGAGACGGTTTGGCAGGACGTGCTGCCCGCGGGCGGTCAGGCCAATCCGATGGTTTACGAAGCGAACGGGCGTCAATACGTCGTCGTCATGGCCGGCGGTCACCACTTCATGGAAACCCCTGCCGGCGACTACGTGATTGCGTATGCATTGCCCAGCCGCAGCTAGACGCAAACGCGCGGGGCGCCGCTTGCGCTAGCATGGGCCTTCATAGGCCGCCGTTGATGGGATCACTCCGTCCGCGCATCCGGATCGTAGTAGGCGCCGCCGGCCCGATAACGTTCGAGGCGGACGAGTTCGTCTTCGTCGATCTTCTGTCGCCAAGTTGAGGCCCCATTGCGCAGATCGGCCGGCGTGAGGACGAGCGCAGGCCAAGCGGGGGCGCCGATGATGTTGTGCAGCGTGTAAGTCAGCTTAGGCCCGCCGTCGAAATCGAAATCGAGAAGGCCGACATTGCAGCTACGGGTCCAAGGGCGGCGGATGCGCACTTCTGGCATCTGGTCTACAAAGTCGAGGTCCGGCAGGTTTGCCAGCGGCGACGAGCAGAGGTCGTAGAAGTCGTAGCCGCCTTGTTCAGAGCGGGGCACGCAATTGAGTTCGCCCATATGGCTGTCGCCGGAAATGCCGAACACGCCTTCGATGCGGTTGTCGCGGATAAAGTCGAACAGCTCATCGCGTTCGTGCTGATAGACAGCCCAGGAATCCCCATCCCGCTCGGCTTTGGAGAAGCCGCCGCCAGAAACAAGAACCTTGAACGGCGCATGGCTGGCGCGCAATTCATCCTTCAGCCAGGTCTTCTGCTCGGCGCCGAGCATGGTTTTGCCGGGGACATCCGGTGCGTCGGCCGCGTCGCGATTGTAGCGGCCATCGAGGAAGAAGAAGTCGGCGCCGCCATAGGCGTACTTGAAGAAGACGCCGGGCGCGTTCGGCAAGCCGCCTGACGGATTGGCCCAATATTGCTTGAACAGCGTCAGCGACTGTTCGCGGATCGGGTTGCTGCGATCGGAATCGTTAATCGCAAAATCGTGGTCGTCCCATATGGCGAGACTTGGCGTGGAGCGGATAAGCGGCTTCAGCCGTTCGATCTCGCGCTGACGGCGGTAAAGATCGGCGACGGCGGCGGGTTCGGTGCTATCGGCGTAGATATTGTCGCCGAGAAAGAACATCAAATCAGGCTCGAGCGCTTGCGCGACGCTGAAGATGCGCTGGTCCGTATCGATTTGCAGGCGTGCACAGGATCCGAACGCCGCCCGGAAGGCGCTGCGGCCGCGCGGCGCGGTACGCGTCCGGTAGGGTAGCGGCTGATAGCGGTCGAGCACGCCGTCAATGCGCAGGCGGTAATAGTAGGACGTGGCAGGCGACAGCCTATCGACACTGACCACAGCGGTGAAATCGCTGTTTGCGTCCGCGCGCACAGGCTGCGATGCGCGCACGTCTGTGAAATCGCGCGCAGGCGACACTTCGAGCACAATGTCGAACGTCCCGCTGACGCGCGCCCATACACGGATCGAACTCGCCGTCGGCGCGCCGACCATCGGGCCTTGCAGTGTGCGCGGATACCCGAGCGTTTGCGCCCAGGCTTGCGGCGCGAAAGGCAACGACGCCGCGAGCCACGCAGCCCGCTTCAGCATGGAACGGCGATGTGGCGCGCGCTGCATCATGTTCTTCCCTCTTTCGCGGCGAGGTCTTCGCCAGCCTTGCGGCTCTCTTCGATCAAAGCGTCGACCAGCGCCGCCGGACCGGCGCAAACAGTGTCGCCATAGAGATCGAGCGGCTTGCCGTCCGCCGTTTTCGCGACACCGCCAGCCTCGATGATGAGCGCCGCGCCCGCTGCCATGTCCCAAGGTGTCACGACGCGCTCGAAATAGGCGTCGAAGCGGCCGCTTGCGACGAACGCCATGTCGATGGAGCCCGCGCCGGTCCGGCGCATGCCAACCGCTTGGGTAGTGAGTCGCGCGAATTCAGCGTGGAAACGCGGATGGCCTGTCTTTCCCGAGTGCGGAATGCCGACCGCAATGATGGAGTCCGCGATGCGTGTGCGCGTCGAGACGTGGATGCGGTCGCCGTTAAGATAGGCGCCGGCGCCTCTCTCGCACCAGTAGAGCTCGTTCAGCGCCGGCAAGTGAATGACGGCCGCCAACACGTCGCTGCCGCGCGCCAGTGCGAGGTTCATGCCGAACAGCGGCGTGTTCCAGAGAAAATTGGTGGTGCCGTCGAGCGGATCGACCAACCAAGTGAGATCGTCGCAGCCGCCCGAGCGGCCGCCTTCTTCGCCTACAAAGGCATAGCTTGGCGCGAAGGCTGTCAACGCCTTGCGGATGGTTTCTTCCGCTTCGAGATCGGCCACGGAGACGAAATCGCCGCGGCCTTTGTCGTCGATCTGCAGCTCCTTGAGCCGCATGCGCCGGCGCATCAGCCCCTCGCCCGCGGCGCGGGCGGCGTCCGTCATGGCGGCGAGGAGCGGGCTCATCAGTCGCGCAGCTTCGCACGCCAGAGCGTCGCGGCGAGCAGCATGGAAACGATGGACGAGCCGATCCAGAACCAGATAGCGGGCTCGAAATCATAGACCCGCTCGCCGTTGATGATCTGCGAGTTCTGGTCGATCAGGATGCCGCTGATGTTCTCTTGGATCGCCGCGCCGATATAAGAGAAAACGCCGATCACTCCCATCGCCGCACCGGCGACGCGCTTGGGGCAGATGTCCACGGCGAACAAGCCGCCGAGCGAGGCGACGAGGCCGGTGAGGCCAAGGCCGAACAGCACCATGCCTATTGTGAGCGTAAAAATGTCGGTGGGGCCGAAGAAGATAAGGCCAAGGCCGATGATCTCGACGATGGAAAACAAAAGGTTCGCGGGTGGGCGGCGCGCGTTAAAGAACTTGTCGCTGATCACGCCGTAAAGCAGCGATCCGGCGATGCCCGCGAGCGTGGAGATCATGAGCATGGTGCCGGACGCGACTTCATCGAAGCCGCGCGCTTCCTGCAGGTAGAGCGGACCCCACGAATTGATCGCATAACGCGTCACGTAATTGGCCAAGCTCGCGAGCGCCAAGATCCAAATCGTTGGGATTGCGAGGATAGAGAACTGCAGCTTGAGCGTGCTCTTTGCCTTGGACGCGTCGCTTTCGGCGAGGTGATCGTTCTTCCAGTCGGCGATCGTGGGAAGCCCGAGCGTGCGCGGACGATCGCGCACCATGAGCCACATCATCGCCGCCGCAGCAAAACCGATCATAGCCGGCACGAAGTACCCCCAGCGCCAGCCGAAATAGGCGACGACCGCGCCGATGACGAAGAATGTCAGTCCTTCGCCGATGGAATGCGCGGTGCTCCACAATCCGTACGCGCGGCCGCG
>DASPMA010000283.1:0-7312 GCA_035627335.1 Binatia bacterium | reverse complement strand
ATGCCGCCAGGGCGGCCGGCGCGAGGCCGCTGGAGATCGTGTTCCGCCATATCGTGCCGAATGTGCTGGGCCCAGTTGTGGTCTTCGCTACGCTGAACATCCCTGTCATCATCCTGGCCGAAAGCTTCCTCTCGTTCATTGGCCTTGGCGTGCAGGAACCGCTTACTTCGCTGGGGCGGCTCATTTCAGACGGCGCGCGCCAGATGATCGTGGCGCCCTGGATGCTGATTAGCCCGGCGCTCACCATGTTGATCACGCTCCTCGCGCTCAACTTCCTGGGTGACGGCCTCCGGGACGCGCTCGATCCTAAGGAACGCTAAACGCCGTTTGTCGCATGCTGGCGGCGAATGGCATGCGGAGGGCTCCCGCCGCAGGCATAAACCGCTACATTCGGATCGAATACGGAGAAAGACCGATGCCCCTCTGGACCGACCGTAGACGCTTGCTTGCCGGCGCCGGCGGACTGGGCGCCGCGGCTTCGCTCGGAGCCTGCGCGAACGCGCAAGTGATTGGCTTCGACAAGTCCCGCAAGTCGCTCGACATCGCCAACCAGGGCGAGCCGCTCTCGCTTGATCCGCACAAGGCCTCGGGGCAGTGGGAAAACAACATCATCGGCAACATGTTCGTCGGGCTAACCACGGAGGACGCGCGCGCCAATCCCATTCCCGGCATGGCCGAGCGCTGGGAGACGAGCGAAGACGGGCGGACCTGGACCTTCTTTCTGCGCCGCGCGACTTGGTCAGACGGCGAAGCTTGCGACGCGCACGATTTCGAATTCGCGTTCAGGCGCATCCTCGACCCCAACAATCTGGCCGAGTACGCGGCGATCCTCTATCCGATCAAGAACGCCGAGGCCGTCAACAGCGGACAGATGTCGCCCGACAATGTCGGAGTGCGCGCTCTCGACGATCTGACATTGGAAATCCAGCTCGAGCACCCGGCGCCGTACTTGCCGGAAATGCTGATGCACTACACCTCTTATCCGGTGCCCAAGCACGTCGTGGAAGCGCACGGCGACGAGTGGATCCATCCGGACAATTGCGTCACCAACGGCGCCTTCACGCTGGTGAAGTGGTGGTCGAACTACATCGTCCATCTTGAAAAGAACCCGCGCTTCTTCGACGCCGCCAATGTCGAAATGGAGCACCTTTATTTCTACCCGTCGAACGACGTGAATGCCGCGGCGCGCAAGGTGATGGCCGGCGAGGCGGGGTGGTCTACGCGCTTCCCCTCGAACCAGGTGGAAGAGCTGCGCCGCGCGCTGCCGGGATACGTGCGCGTTGCGCCCTACCTCACGTGCAACTACTTCTCGTTCAACACGACACGCCCGCCTTTCAACGACGTGCGCGTGCGCCAGGCGTTGGCGATGGCTTACGATCGCGACTGGGTGGCCGCGAACATCTACCGCACCGGCGAGCGCCCTGCTTATTCCTTCGTGCCGCCGGGCATCTCCAATTATCCGGACACGGCGCGCTATCCGTGGGCCGATCAGCCCATCGAGCAGCGCCGGCAGGAGGCCGAACGCCTGCTGCGCGCGGCCGGCTATGGGCCGAATAATCCGCTGCGGTTCGAATTCTCGCACCGAAACACCAGCGACAACCCGCGCGTGGCCGTCGTGGTGCAGAACAACTGGGACGCCATCGCGCCCTGGGTCACCGTGGAGCTGCGCGGCGTCGAAACGCAAGTGCACTACGCCAATCTGCGCGCGAAGAACTTTGACATCGGCGACGGCGGCTGGATCGCCGACTACAACGACGCGAAGAACTATCTCTATCTACTGGAGACCCGCACCGGCCCGCAGAACTATCCGGGCTATTCCAACCCCGAATATGACCGCCTCGTGCATGAAAGCGACTTTGAACCGGACGCCCAAGCGCGCGCACAGCTAATGTCACGCGCCGAGCAGATGATGCTGAACGATGCGCCCATTTGCATGAGCGTGTTCATCAACTCCACCAACCTCGTCCACCCCGACCTCACCGGGTACGAGGACAACATCAACGACTATCACCGCGCCCGCTGGTTCGGAATTCGGCAGGCCTAAAGGAGCGCGGGTCTTCAGACCCGCATCTTCATTGGCGGCGGAGTAATGCGGGTCTGAAGACCCGCGCTCCTTTAGAAGCCGCCGCCGGCTTCTTCGCTCCCCACGCACTTGAGCGCGAAGGCGTAGTCGTGCGCGAGTTCGCGCAGGAACTCGAAGCGGCCTGCTGAGCCTGCGTGTCCCGCGCCCATGTTCATTTTCAACAGCACCGGCCGTCCGCTCGTCGTGTGCGGACGAAGCTTCGCCACCCATTTCGTCGGCTCCCAATACGTGACGCGCGGATCGGTGAGGCCGCCGGTTGAGAGCACGGCCGGGTACGCCTTTGCTTCGATGTTCGTGTAGGGACAATACGAGGCCATGTAGTCGTAGGCTTCCGGATCCTCGAGCGGATTGCCCCATTCGGGCCATTCCGGCGGCGTCAGCGGCAGCGAGGTGTCGCTCATCGTGTTGATCACGTCGATGAAAGGCACGCCGCCGATCACGCCAGCCCAGAGGTCGGGCCGCATGTTGTTGATGGCGCCCATCAGCAAGCCGCCGGCCGAGCGGCCTTCGCACACAATGTTTCACGCGCGCCCATAGTCGCGGCGGATCAGTTCTTCGGCGACGGCGACGAAATCCGTGAACGTGTTGCGCTTCTTGAAGCGGCGCCCGTCCTGGAACCAGCCGAAGCCCATTTCCGAACCGCCGCGCACGTGCGCGATCGCATAGATCCAGCCGCGGTCGACCAAGCTGAAGCGGCGGATCGAAAAATCCGCGTCCATCGAGATGCCATACGAGCCGTAGCCGTAGAGATAGAGCGGCGCCGAACCGTCCACGGGCGTCCCGCGCTTCATCAGCACGGTCACCGGAACTTGCTTGCCATCGCTGGCAGGCGCGAAAAAGCGGCGCGCTTCGTACTGCGATGCGTCGTGGCCGGAGGGGATTTCTTGCGTCTTGCGCAGCGTTTGCGTGCGCGCCGCCATGTCGTAGTCGAACCACTGCATCGGCGTGGTGGGCGATTCGTAGATGTAACGCTGGATGGGCGTATCGTATTCAAGGCCGCCCACCAGTTCGAGATTGAATGCCTCTTCCTCAAGCGCGATCGCGTACTCCTCGCCGCGCACAGGACGAACCACGATGCGCGGCAGCGCGTTCGAACGCTCGATGCGCACGAGATAGTCCTTGGTCGCGCCGAGCCCGAGGATGTAACGGCCTTCCTGGTGCGGGATGAACTCGCGCCAGTGCGCGCGCGCCGTGCGGCCGGGCTCGGCCGTCATGATCTTGAAGTCGACCGCATTGTCGGCGTTGGTGAGAACGTACCAGCGCCCGTTCCAATGCGTCGGCGAATACAAAAGTTCGTCCTCGCGCGGCGAGAAGATTGTCGGCGCCGCCGTCGGGTTGTCCGCGGGGATCGTGTAATATTCGGACTGCGCGCCATTGCCGGCGCTGATCGTGATGAACTCGCGGCTTTCACTGGGACCGACGCTGAGGAAGAAACCATCGTCCGGTTCGTCATACACAAGCGCATCCTCGCCGCCGCTCGCTGGGCGGCGATAGATCTTTGCCGGCCGCCCGTTGTCGTCGCGGAACACCCAGAAGATCAGCTGTGAGTCCGGAGACCAGCAGAAATCGCCTGTGCAGTTAGTGATGGTGTGCGTGAGCGTCCGGCCGGTGAGGAGGTCCTTCACGTAGACCGTGTAGATTTCCGAACCTTGCTCATCGACCGCGTAGGCGAAAAGATTGTGGTTCGGCGAATGCTGAGCCTGCAGCACTTTGTAGAACGTCTTCCCGCGAGCCTGCTCATCGACATTGATGAGCACTTGCTCAGGGCTCTCCATCCAATCCGAGTCGCGTGCCCGGCGGGCGTAGATCGGGTGCTGCGCGCCCGTTTCGAATCGGCGGTAGTATTCCCACGGACCGTCCGGCGCAGGGACGGAGCTGTCGTCCTCTTTGGTGCGGCCGCGCATCTCCTGGTAGATGCGCTCCTGCAAATCCGCCGTCGGCGCCATCACCGCTTCGCGGTACGCGTTCTCCGCTTCAATATATTCGCGAATGTCTGGCTTCAGCACGGATGGGTCACGCATCACTTGCTGCCAGTTGTCGTCCTTCAGCCACGCATAATTGTCCACGCGCGTGCGGCCGAGCTGTTCGATCGTCTTTGGCTCAATGCGGGCGACTGGCGGCGTGGGCGTTTCGGTCATCGGTGCGTCCGTGGATGTAGCGCAAGCGGGGAGGAGGGCGAGGGCCGGGAGAGCGGCGCTGGCTTGGAGGAATTCGCGTTTGTTCATGTCTCACCTTCTGGGAGGGGGCGGCGGCGGGGTCAATCGACTCACGTCAGCCGCATCAAAAGAGCCGTGGCGTCGTCACTAGCTTTGAACCGGGGGTGCTTGGCGCCTCCGGCGTCGGCGGCTTCGATGGCGCGCAATTCGCGAGCAAGTTCTTGCAAACCTCTCTCCAGCGCAGCGCGAATAAGACCGGCCGGATCATACGCACCGTACTGATCGGCCAAGACGGCGAACCCGTCCGTCATCAGTAAAAGATAAGCCGGCAGTTTGAGATCGATGAACCAGCCGCGGGCGTGATCGGCGCACAGAGGATCGAGACCGAAGGTCCATTCGGCGCCAGGCTGGTTGATCGCGGCGCGGCTCCGCCTGAGCCGATCAAGGGTCTCTGTTCGCTCGAGAAGCGGCTTGTGCGTGTCTGTTTGGGTCGCCGCTGCGGCCGCTTCAGCCTCGCGCGCCCCTTCAGGGCCGCCCTTAGCGTAGGCGCCTCCATCTGCGTCCAGCGCAAACAAGCGGCAGTCGCCCAATTCAACGCCGTGCAGTCTCGGACCACGGTCAACAACCATCAGCATCGAAGCGATGGGCGATTGCCAGCGCTCGTACGGTTGTTTGACGGTCATGTGGAAGGACTCGCCGGCCTGGCGGCTTAGCTCGCGAAGCGAGCCTGCCCAGTCGTTGCCGAATGGCTCGTAGAGACGGCGGTTAAGATACTGAGCGAGCCAACTTGCATCGGAAGCATGCGTGCTCAGTGGCGTGTCACTGAGATCGGTCGCCCCGTCGATCACCCAGGCGCGTGGCCCTGTGAAGCCGCATGCATCGTCATTCTGTTTATTGCGATCTCCCGCAAGGGAGATCGACTCGATAAGGGTCAGCATCAGGCGGGATAGATCAGCGACACGATCTCAGCCACGCACGCCGGCCGCTCTTCGTTCTCGACCTCGATCGTGCATTGGTTCGTCACCTGGAAGCCGCCCCCGCGCGCTTCACACGAGAGCATCTTCAGCTTCATGCGGATGCGCGACCCAACGGGCACCATGTTGGTGAAGCGCACTTTGTTGGAGCCGTAATTGATGCCGCGGCTGACGCCTTTGTAAGTGATGATGTTGCGCGCCAGGAACGGGATCAGCGAGAGCACCAGATAGCCATGCGCGATCGGCCCGCCCAGCTCCTTGGTCGCGCGTTCGATGTCAACGTGGATCCACTGGTGGTCGCCCGTCGCGTCCGCGAAGCGATTGACCCGGTCCTGCGTGATTTCCAGCCAGTCCGAGACGCCCAGCTCCTGACCGACCAGGGTGGGCACGTCCGCCACCGCAACTTCGCGCATCGCGCTGCTCCCTCTTTGTCAGGATGGGTAAGGCGGCGGGCGGGCCTTGTCGAGGCCGGGCCTCCAATGACCTAACCGTCTGCGCACAGCACGCCGAACACGGCGATGTCCACCGCCGCCTGATAGGTGGCAAGGGAGGTCCAACTCGAATACACAACCGCCCAGCGCCAGTCGCGCGCAAGATGCAGGCTCATCGCGAGCGAGAGGTCGACTTCTCTCAGGCGCATGCCTTCCGGCGTTGCTGCGAGCAGAGCGCGCAGACGCTCAAAGCGCGCCGCACCGTGGGTCGGCAGAAAGACGAAGATAGTCTTTCGCAGCCGCCCGGCTTCAGTGAGCCGCTGCATTTCCCAATCGAGACCGGGCGTGAGGCCGGGCAGCACGACAATCAGCGCCGCCTCATCCATCAGCCTGGTCGCTTCCGCCTGCCAGGCGCCGTTGGCGAAATACTTGCGCGCAGCGCCTGACGGACGCAATTCGCCGGGCCGTCCGATGGCAATGAAAGGTCCATACGGTCGCACGCAATGAGTGACGACGGTTTCGAGCTTCAGGCCGCCTTGGTCCCCAAGAATGGGCTCCGCCTCATCGGTGAACGAGCGAAGAAACAAAATAGGCCGGCGCGGATCGCGCTTGCGCATTTCCTCCATGGTCGCTTGCGAGAGCGGCGCGAGCCGAACAGTGATGAATAATGCGGCCCCCAGAAGGAGGAGGTAGGCGGCGAAAGGGGCCCAATTGTCTTGCGCCGCGTCGTCGATAGCAATCCAAACGCCGAGCGCGCCGAACCAGATCAGCGCGATCAGACCCCAACTCAATATGGTCTTCACCAAAGTCGATTTGTCGCTCCAGAGTCGAAAGCCGTTGGCCACGGCAATCACACCGGCAAGCATCACCGCGTCAGAGTATGCGCTGTACGTGTTAACGCGTCCGACCGTCAGAAGTCCCACGCCGAGAGCTATGTTCAGCGCGAGCCATGCGCCGCGCATGCGGTGCGCGCCTGACCAGCGCCGGCGCAGGGCGGATCGGATCTCGGTCAGCGTCCGACCATAGGCCTCTACTCTGCGTTCCGCGAAGCGCGGCCGAAGCACTTCCCACCATAGCCAGCACACGCCCGCGGCGCCGTAGGACAGAGCCGCATACTCATAACGCGCGGAGGCGAAAACCGGGATGCTGAGAAGCGTGCCGGCAACCAGCGCGATACTCAGCGAGCCGATAAGGGCGGCTGCGCCCAACAAGCTGAATCCAGCTGGCGGCGCCTTCCGAACATCGAACCGCAGGCCTTCCATGACGCCTCTCCCGGACGACCGGAACACCTTTCTGTCTGAGCCGAAAGCGGCCGTCTGTCATCCTTTTCGGGTGGTTGCTCCCGCGCGCGACGCGGTCTAATCCGCACCAATGTCCCTCGACCCGCTCGCGCCAGGAACGCTGGCCCTGGCCGAAGAATTCGGCCTCTCCCGCGATGAATACGATCTGGTCGTCGAAAAGCTCGGCCGACCGCCGAACGTCACCGAACTCGGGGTGTTCTCGGTGATGTGGAGCGAGCACTGCTCTTACAAATCGAGCCGCGTGCATCTGGCGAAATTCCCGACCAAGGCGCCGCACGTGATCTACGGGCCAGGCGAGAACGCGGGCGCCATCGATATCGGCGAGGGGCTGGCGGCCATCTTCAAGATGGAAAGCCATAACCACCCG